>NZ_PCOW01000011.1:0-135214 GCF_002979495.1 Microbacterium sp. MYb64
AGCAGACATGAACGAGCAGACGCCTCACCCGAACGCCGGGGGCACGGAGTGCCCGGCGTCCGGGTGAGGCGTCTGCTCGTTCATGTCTGCTCCTTTGAACCTTGCCCTTACAGACTGACGACCGTTTCTGTGTTTTTCTTATGCCCGTTGGGAGATTCCGCTATGGCGTTACCCTGGGCGACATGGGAATCCTGCCGGGCGCCTGGCGCCGTACGGCGGCCGGTGCCGGGCTGCTCTCCGCAGCCGGAGAGGTCGCCCCCACCATCTTCGCCGAGATCTCCGCCCTCGCGGGCCGCACGGGGGCGATCAACCTCGGGCAGGGCTTCCCCGACGAGGACGGCCCGGCCGAGGTGCTCGAAGCCGCCCGTGCCGCGATCCTCGCCGGAGCCAACCAGTATCCGCCGGGACGCGGCGCTCCAGACCTGCTGCGGGCGGTCTCGGAGCATCAGCGCCGCTTCTACGGGCTCGACGTGGACCCCGACCGCGAGATCGTGGTGACGGCGGGAGCGACCGAGGCCATCGCGGCGGCCCTCCTCGCGCTCGTGGACGGCCCAGAGGACGAGATCGTGGTGTTCGAGCCGTACTACGACTCCTACGCGGCGATCGCCGCGCTCAGCGGCGCCACGCTGCGCACGGTGCCCCTGCGGCTGCCCGACTTCCAGCCGGATCCGGAGGAGCTCGCCGCCGCCGTCACCGACCGCTGCCGGGTGATCCTCGTGAACGATCCGCACAACCCCACCGGCGCCGTGCTGAGCGACGGGATCCGTGCCGAGATCGTACGGCTGGCACACCAGCACGACGCGATCATCGTCACCGACGAGGTGTACGAGCACCTGTCCTTCACGGCGCCGCATGTGCCGATCGCGACCCTGCCCGGCGCCGCGGAGCGCACCCTCACGATCTCCTCGGCGGGCAAGACGTTCTCGGTGACAGGGTGGAAGATCGGGTGGATCCACGGCCCGGCCGAACTCATCACCGCGGTGCTCAGCGTCAAGCAGTTCCTCACCTACGTCAACGGCGGGCCGTTCCAGCCCGCCGTCGCGGCGGGTCTGCGTCTTCCGGACGCGTTCTTCACGGATGCGGCCGAGCGTCTGCGCGCGAAGCACGACCAGCTCGCGGCCGGCCTCGATGCGGCGGGCTTCGAGGTGCACCGCCCGGACGGCGGCTACTTCACGGTCGCGGACGCCTCGCCCCTCGGCGGAGCGGATGCGGACGCGTTCTGCCGGTCGCTTCCGGAGCGGATCGGCGTCGCCGCGATCCCGCTCACGGCGTTCGTGCGTCCAGAGCATCGCGACGCGTACCGCGGCCTGGTGCGCTTCGCTGCGTGCAAGCGCCCCGACGTGATCGCCGAGGCCGCCGAGCGCCTGGCCGGCCTGCGCGCAGGAGTGTGAGCGAGGTCAGCGCGGCACGACGCGGTAGCGGCGCAGCCGCAGCACGGGGTTGACCTCGCGCACCCGGGCGACAGTCGCCGCGTCGAGCTCGGCGACCGCGATCCCCTCCCCCGCGCCGACGCCGGCGATCACGACGCCCTGCGGGTCGATCACGGCCGAGTGCCCCACACCGACGGGGGTCGGGTGGTCGGCCGCGACCACGTAGGCGGTGCTCTCGATCGCGCGCGCCGCGAGCAGGGTGGTCCAGTGATGTTCTTTGAGCGGGCCGCGCACCCACTCCGCGGGCACGACGAGCGCCTCGGCCCCCGCGTCGACGAGAGTGCGCGCGACCTCGGGGAAGCGCAGGTCGTAGCAGGTCATCAGCCCGAAGGTGAGGCCGTCCACGACGAAGGTCGCCGCATCGCCGACATCTCCCGCCTCGATCCAGCGGGACTCCGACTGGCCGAACGCGTCGTACAGGTGCTGCTTGCGGTAGACGGCGAGCAGGCCCGTCCCGTCCACGGCGACGAGGGCGTTGCGGATCCGACCGGCGTCCGCGCGCTCGACCAGTCCCGCGACGATCACCGCCCCGTGCCGATCCGCGAGCTCCCGCAGCCGCACGGTGAAGGCGTCGTCCAGCTCCTCCGCATTCGCGGCGAGGGTCTCGTCCATCGGGTCGACGAAGTAGCTGGAGTACTCCGGCAGCACGACGAGCCGCGCACCGCGCTCCGCGGCTCGGGCGACGAGGTCGGCGATCAGCTCCCGGTTCGTCGCGCGGTCGTCGACGGGTGCGAACTGGCACACGGCGACGGACACGGTTGCGGTGGTCATTGCTCCATCATCCCGCACCCTGACGCGTCGGCGATCGGCGCGCACGGATCCTCCGGATCCCGCGATACGACCGGCCGACCGGAGGACAATGGAAGCACTGGCCCGCGGCACGTCACCGGAGCCGGAGGAGGCGGTTCCCATGATCCCGCTCATCACCCTGATCGTCGCGGTGCTCCTCGCGATCATCCTGTTCTTCATGTCCGCGCGGATCGTGCGGCAGTACGAGCGCGGCGTGGTGCTGCGCTTCGGACGGCTGCACAACGTGCGCGAGCCGGGGATCCGGTTCATCTTCCCGATCGTCGATGTCCTCATCCCGGTCTCGCTGCGCATCGTGACGATGCCGATCCAGTCGCAGGGCATCATCACGAAGGACAACGTCACCGTCGGCGTCTCCGCGGTCGCCTACTACCGGATCCAGGAGCCGGTGAAGTCGGTGATCGCGATCGAGAACGTCCGCGCCGCGATCGATCAGATCGCACAGACCACGCTGCGGCGGGTCGTCGGACAGCACCATCTCGACGAGATCCTCTCCGACACCGCCGCGCTGAATGCGAACATCCGCGAGATCCTCGATGTCACGACGGTCGAGTGGGGTGTCGAGGTGACCCTCGTCGAGCTCAAGGACATCCTGCTGCCCGATTCGATGAAGCGCGCGATGGCGAAGCAGGCCGAGGCGGAGCGTGAGAAGAGGGCCAAGATCATCGCCGCAGAGGGCGAGGCACTCGCCGCCGCCCAGCTCGGCACGGCGTCGGACACGATGATGTCGCACCCGCTCGCGCTCCAGCTGCGCACCCTGCAGACGCTGGTCGAGATCGGCGTCGACAAGAACACGCTCGTGATCGCGCCCGCGCCGCTCGTGAACTCGATCGGCGACGTGATGAACCTGATCGACCGGGAGGCCGCCGTCGCGCAGATGCGCGCGCACTGAGCGCAAGCGAAAGGCCCCTGACCTTGGATTTCTCCAGGTCAGGGGCCTTTCTTGTGTCGCATTCTCGTTGCGGGGACAGGATTTGAACCTGCGACCTCCGGGTTATGAGCCCGGCGAGCTACCGAACTGCTCCACCCCGCGGCACAAGAGATAGCCTAACACGGGATTTCGCACGGCGCGAATCGAGCGCTACTTCGTGGTGCTGCTGCCACTCCCCTCGAGCGCGAGCAGGCGGTTCACCGCGTCGGTGAGCTTCTGGTCCTGCGCGGCGAACTCCGTCAGGTTGCCGGCCTTCAGCGCAGCGTCACGGGCGAGCATGGCCGCCTTGGCGTCGGCCAGAGCCGCCTGGAACGCCGCGTCGCCCGAGGGGGGCGTGGTCCCGGTGCCCGTCCCGGTGCCGGGGGTCGGCGTCGGGTTCGGCGTGGGCGTGATGTTGTTGTCGCCGCCTGCCGCGCCGGAGTCGCCGCCGAACAACTGGTCCAGCGCCTCGGTCAGCGTGTCCGCGAACGCGATCTTGTCACCGAAGGCGACCAGGATCTTCTGGAGGCGCGGCACCTGGGTGCCACCCGACGACTGCACGAACACGGGCTGCACGTACAGGAATCCGCCGCCGACGGGCAGGGTCAAGAGGTTTCCGTGGGTCACCTTCGACTGGCCCTGCTTGAGCAGGTTGAGCTGCTGGCCGACCGTCGGATCCGAGTCGAACGAGTTCTGCACCTGACCAGGGCCCGGCACCGTGGTGTCGGCATCGATCTCCAGCATCCGCAGCTTGCCGTACGAGTCGGACTTCTTGCCTGCGGTGGAGCCGGCGTCGGCGTCGACGGAGAGGTAGCCCATCAGCACGTTCCTGCTGTTCGCCCCCTGCGAGGCCGGGATGAAGGTCGTGTACATGGAGAACTGGGATTGGTTCTGTCCCGGCACCTTCATGGTCAGGTAGTACGGCGGCTGCAGCTCGGGGTTGGCCGAATCGCTCTGCGGGTCGTTCGGAGTCTCCCAGAGGTTGTCCTGCCGCGCGAACGAGGCCGCGTCGGTCACGTGGTACGTGCCGAGCATCGCGCGCTGCACCTTGAACAGATCGGTCGGATAGCGCACGTGGCTCATGAGCTGCCCCGACATGTCGCTGATCGACTTCAGGGTCCCCGGGTAGATCTTCTGCCAGGTCTTCAGCACCGGGTCGGTCGGATCCCAGGCGTAGAGGGTGACCTTGCCGTCGTACGCGTCGACGGTGGCCTTGACCGAGTTGCGGATGTAGTTGATGTCGTCCGTCACGAAGCCGGGCTGCGTGTTCACGGAGTCGCTGATCGCCTTGGGCAGGTTGGCCGTGGTCGAGTACGGGTAGCTCGAGCTCGTGGTGTAGCCGTCCACGATCCACACGATCCGGCCGTCCACGATGCTCGGGTACGGGTCGCTGTCCAGCGTCAGGTACGGCGCAGCCTTCTGCACGCGGGTCGCCGGATCCCGGTCGTAGAGGATCTGCGAGTCCGCGTTGACGCTGTCCGAGAAGAGGATCTGCTCGGACTGGAACTTGAGCGCGTAGAGCAGCTTCGTGAAGAAGTTGCCGACGCGCGGTCCGCCGTCGCCCGTGAAGGTCGTCTTGGTCTGGTTCTCGCTCGAGTCCTGTCCGCGCGGATAGTCGATCTCGACGGGCGAGGTGCCCTTCGGCGCGCCCACGATCGAGTACGCCGGGGAGTTCTCGCCGAAGTACACCCGCGGCTCGAACTTCTCGCTGCTGGTCAGCGTGCCGGAGGTCGGGATCCCCCGCTCCAGGAAGACGGGTTCGCCGTCATCGGTGCGCTGGTTGCCCGCCGCGGCGACGAGCCCGTAGCCATGCGTGTAGACCAGCGTGCTGTTGTTCCAGGTGGGGCTGGGGATCCGGCTCGTATCGATCTCGCGCACCGCGACCACGGCGTCCTGGGTCTTGCCGTTGAGCGTGTAGCGGTCCACATCGAGCTTCGACGGGAACTTGTAGTAGCTGCGGTACTGCTCGAGCTGCTGGAACGTCGGGCCGATCACGTTCGGATCCATGATGCGGATCGACGCCGTGGTGTCGGCGTCGCTGCGCAGCTGCCCGGTCTCGGCCGTGGTCTGCGCCTTGAACGGCGTGGTGTCGACTCCGTCGATGCCGTAGGCGGCCTTCGTCGCCTTGAGGTTGCGCTCGTAGTACTGCGCCTGCAGCTGGTTCTGGTTCGGCTTCACCTGGAAGGTGGTCACCGCCCACGGATAGGCGACGCCCAGCACGAGGGCCGCGACGATGAGCAGTGCGGTCGCCGCCAGCGGGAAGCGCCAGTGCCCGATCACGGCCGTGACGAAGAACAGCACGGCCACGAGCGCGGCGATGATCGCGAGGATCGACAGGCCGGGGATCACGGCGTTCACTCCGGTGAAGGCGGCGCCCGTGATCTTGTCCTCGGTGGTGGTGAGGGTCTTGTACCGGTCGACCCACAGGCTCACGGCCTGCGTGAGCAGGTAGATGCCGGCGATCACGGCCAGCTGCACCCGCGCCGCCTTGGAGATCCGCAGCTCGCCCTGGCCGATCCGCACCGAGCCGTACAGGTAGAGCACGAGGGCCGACACGAGCAGGCACAGGATCAGCACCGCGGAGATGAAGCCGAGGAGCGCCTCGTAGAAGGGCAGGTCGAACAGGTAGAAGCCGGTGTCCAGGTGGAACTGCGGGTCGGTCTGGCCGGTCGCCGTGCCGTTGGCCCACTGCCACACGGTCTCCCACTGCCCGGCGGCGGCGAAGCCGGAGAACAGGCCGAAGAAGACCGGCATCCCCCACATCGCCAGACGGCGCAGCGGCTCCACGACCTCCTGGTACCGGTCCAGCTGCGAGCTCAGCCGCACGTAGACGGGTCGCATCCGGTACGCGAGCTGGATCGCGATGAACATCGGCACCGCCATGCCGAGGAACCCGATGACGAACATGGTGGCCGTCGCGATCCACCGGGTGGTGAGCACCTGCGCGAAGTTCAGCTGGTCGTACCAGAGGAAATCGGTGAACATGGACGCGAACACGAAGAACGCGGCGATGAGCACGGCGAGGATCACCACCGTCGCGAGGACGATGCGTCGGGCAGTACGGGGCGCGGCCGGTGCAGGTGAGGTGGTCACCGTCCCATCCTAGGTCGGCCCCTTCGCGGGATCCTGAGCCGGGCGGTTCCCGGCTTCGCCCTTCGCGAACGCGCGCGCTACTTCTTGACGTCCGCCGCGGTGCAGGTGGGCAGCGCCGCGACGTCTCCCCCGTCGGCGATGACCTTCAACGCGTCCAGCGACTGCTTCAGGTTGTCGGTGCGCACCACCGTGAGCCCGGACGGGACGTGCCCGTAGACCTCGTCGCAGTTGGATCCGGGGGCGAGGAAGTAGGCCGCGCCCGCCGCGCGCGCGCCGTAGAGCTTCTGCCGGATGCCGCCGATCGGGCCGACGGTGCCGTCGCCGGTGATGGTGCCGGTGCCGGCGACCTGCTTGCCGCCGTTGAGCGCTCCCGGCGTGAGCGTGTCGATGATGCCGAGCGCGAACATCATGCCGGCGCTCGGACCGCCCACGTTGTCCAGCTGCAGCTTCACGTCGATCGGGAAGTGGTACTTCTGCTGCAGCGTGATGCCGAGCAGCCACCGGCTGGTCCCGTTCTGGCTCTGCTCCTTCGGGGTGACCGAGACCTCCTGCTGCGTGCCGTCGCGCTCGATCAGGAGGGTGACCGGCGCTCCTGCCGACTGCTGGATCTCGGCGCGCATCGCGTCCGTGTCCGCCGGATTCGCCCCGTTCACCGCGATCACGGTGTCGCCGGCCTTGAGGATCCCGCGCGCGGCCCCGTCGTCGGTCACCGAGGCCACCTGGATCGTGACAGGCACGTCGTGGCCGAGCTCGCGCAGCGCGGCCGCGGTGGCCTCCTGCTGCGAGTCGACCATCATCAGCTGGTTGGCCTGGTCGCGCTGCGTCGAGGTGACGCCCTGGGGGAACACGGCGTCCACCGGAACGACGGCCTTGGACGGCTCGAACCACGCCAGCACGAGCTGCATCCACGACGGCGGGTTCTCCCGGTTGCCCACGACCTGCACGGTCGTGAGATCCAGCGCGCCCTTGGTCGGATGCGTCTCCGCGCCGGTGACCGAGATCAGCGGAACGCCCTTGCCCTTCGCATCCTTGACCTCGCCGAGCGTGTTGAAGACGGGGCCAGGCTGCTCGATCACGTACGGCAGCGGAAGGAACGTCAGCACCAGCAGGGCGGCGAGCGATGCGATGAACGCGATCAGCCCGATCCTGGTCCGGCGGGAGGCGCGCCGCGCGGCCCTGGTCGCGATCGCATCGGGCACCTCGTGCCCGGTCTGCTCGGGGCCGCTCGACGCGGGACTGATCGTCACAGGGCCTCCAGGCCGGGGTGTCGGATGCTCGTTCGCGAGCGGCGTACAGCGGAGCGGTCCGTTCCCGGCGCATCCTGTGGTGGTGCAACTAGCGTAGTCAGCACGGGCTATACACGTGCTGAGAGGGCTTCCGATGGCTGAGAACGACCCGAACTCCGACGACTTCCTGCAGTTCCTCCGCCGCATGCTCGGCGGATCCGCGGAGGACTTCGACCTGAGTGCCCTGCAGGGCATGGAGGGCCTGAACCTCGACCCCGCGATGATGCAGCAGATGATGCAGCAGATGCAGAACGCCATGAGCGGCGACCCCTGGGAGACCACGCTCAAGCAGGCGCTGCACATCGCCAACCGCGACGGCCTCGGCATCGACGCGGGCTCCCGCTCCTCGATCGCGGACGCGTTCGCGCTCGCGGATCTGTGGGTGGGCGAGGCGACGACGATCTCCGAGCTCGGCGCGGCGCCGCGGGCGCTCACGCGCGGCGAGTGGGTCGAGCAGACCCTTCCGATCTGGAAGGAGGTCGCCGCTCCCGTGTCCACGAGCATCGCGGACGCGCTGATGAGCGCCCTCGAGGGGCAGACCCCCGAGGACATGCAGGGCATGGTGCAGGGCGCGGGACGCCTCATGCGCGGGATCGGCAGCTCGGTGTTCGCGATGCAGTTCGGGCAGGTGCTGGGCAATCTCTCGCTCGAGGTCGTCTCCGGCGGCGATGTCGGGATCCCCGTGCTGCCGGCGGGCACCGCCGCCGTCATCCCGCAGAACCTGGCCGCGTTCGGCGAAGGCCTGGAGATCCCGGAGGACCAGATCGCGCTGTACCTGGCCGCCCGCGAGATCGCGTACGCACGGCTGTACCGCCATGCACGCTGGCTGCACCTGCACGTGATGACCCAGATCACCGAGTTCGCGAAGGGCGTGACGGTCGACGTCGACAAGCTCGAGGACGTCGCGGGCCGGCTGGATCCGTCCAACCCCGAGGAGCTCCGCGAGGCGATCGAGGGCGGGGCGCTGCTGCCTGAGCTGTCGGACGCACAGCGCGAGGCGCTGGAGCGGCTGGAGAACCTCATCGCGACGATCGACGGATGGGTCGACGTGGTCACGACGCAGGCCACCTCGCGGCTGCCGGACAGCGTGCGGATCGCGGAGGCGGCGCGCCGTCGCCGCGCGGCGGGCGGGCCGGCCGAGGACGCTCTGGGCGCTCTGGTCGGATTGAAGATCCGTCCGCGCCGGCTGCGCGAGGCCGCCGCGATGTGGCGCGCCGTCACCGACGCGGTCGGTGTGGAGGCCCGCGACGCCCTCTGGGACTACCCGGACCTGATGCCGGATGCCTCGGACATCGACGATCCTGCCGCACTCGTCGCGCGGCTGCAGGCACGTGCCCGCGGCGAGCAGCCCGCGCCGGACGAGATGGACGAGGCGCTCGAGCGGCTGCTCAGCGGCGAAGACTTCGGCGGGGCGGCGGACGCGGACGACACTGCGGAGGACGGCCCCGCTGAGGGCGGTCCCGACGACGCGGATTCGGGCGACGCCGGCGGATCGGGTGACGGGTCCGGCGAGAAGCCCGTCTGAGCGAGTTCTCCACCGTTTTCGCATCCTGCTCCCGAGCGGGGCGCGGATCCGGTCATGATCGGGCATGCCCACGATCCGACTCGACCCCGCGCACCCCGTGCTGTGGCGCGACGCCGACACCGTGCAGCTCGGGGCCGACCCGGTCCTGACGCTGCCCGTCGGGGCGCCCTGGATCCCTCGCATGCTCCACGAACTCGCGCGAGGGATCCCCGCTCGCACCTTCGAGGTGGTCGCACACGGGATCGGCGCCCCGCTGCCCGCCGCCCGCCGGCTGCGCGCTCAGCTCGCTCCCGTGCTCGTCGAGGTGCTCCCCCGGCACTCGGCGCGCCTGGTGCCGTCGCCCGTCGTCGGCGCCCGCACGCTGCTGCGCCTCGAGGAGGCGCTCGCCGATCACGGTGTCGACGTCGTGGACCGCTCCGATGCGGTCGCGGTGCTCGTGCGGCACGGGGCCGTGCCCGCGCGGGACGCCACGGCCCTGCTGTCCGCGGACAGGGCGCACCTGCCCGTGGCCTTCGACGCGGGCGGATCGACCGTCGGCCCCCTGGTGACGCCGGGGCGCACACCGTGCCTGTCCTGCCGCGACTCCCACGATCGCGACCGCGACCCCGCGTGGGCGGCACTGCACGTGCAGCTGCTGGAGCGGGATCCCGGCCGCATCCCGCTGGGCGGGATCGCGGCCGCCGCACAGGCGATCGCGGAGCTGCTCGCGGCACGACGCGAGGCGGTGCGAGACGGATCGGGCCGGATGATCCGGATCAGCCCTGAGGGGCGGCGATCATCGCGGACGGCCGGATTTCACTCAGACTGCCTCTGCCGATCTCCGCAAGGAAGCGCGACGGACGTCGTCCTGCACGATCGACGTCTCTGGACCACGACATCGTCAGCGTTGTCGCGGCCCGCGTGACGCCGACATAGGCCAGCCGCCGCTCCTCGTCGATCTGCTCGAAGCCGGTCGCATACGAGATCGGCAGCAGGCCCTCCGAACAGCCGATGAGGTAGACGTGCGGCCACTCCAGGCCCTTCGCGGCGTGCAGCGTCGACAGGGTCACGGTCCGCAGCACGGGCTCGTGCTGATCCTTGGCGCGCGCGAAGAGGTCGTCGGCGAAGCCGCGCATGGTCGTTCCGGCAGGTGCGTCCTCGGCGAGGCGCAGCACAGCGCGGCGGGCCTCCCAGGCGTCGCGCAGCGCGCCCCCGGCCTCGGGCGGATCGTCCGTGTAGCCGAGTCCGCGCAGCACGTCGCGCACGGCGCCGAGGAAGGAGTGCTGCTGCGGGGCGACGGCGGAGGCGCGCAGCGCCTGCACGGCCTGGCGCACCTCCGGCAGGTCGAAGAAGCGCTTGCCGCCCAGCACCGTGGCGGCGACCCCGGCCCCGGCGAGCGCCTGCAGCACGGCCGCCGATTGCGAATGGGCGCGGTACAGCACCGCGATCTCCTCGGGCGGCACGCCGGCGGAGATGCGCGCGGCGATCGCCGCGGCGACTCCCCTGGCCTCCTCCGCGTCGTCGTCGAACGCCACCACGACCGGATCCGGCGCGGCGACGGCGGGCGGCTCTGCGACGGCCGCAGCAGCGGCCGGCACGAGTTCTAGGGCGCCGGGACGGCCCTTCATGAGCGCGTTCGCGACCCCCAGCACGCCCGCGGCCGAGCGGTAGTTGGTCTCGAGCCGCACGACGGTCGCATCCGCATGGCGGCGCTCGAAGTCGAGCAGGTAGTGCTGGTCGGCGCCGGCGAAGGAGTAGATGGTCTGCGAGGCGTCCCCGACCACGCACAGGTCTCCGCGCTCGCCGAGCCACAGCTCGAGCAGGCGGTGCTGCAGGGGCGAGACGTCCTGGAACTCATCGACGGTGAAGTGCCGGTACTGCTCGTGCACGGCGGCGGCGACCCTGGGCTCCGCCTCGAGCATGCCCGCGCACGCGAGCAGCACGTCCTCGAAGTCGAGCTGATGCCGGTCGTCCTTGAGCGTCTCGTAGGCGCCGGAGAGCTCGGCCACCTGCCCGGCATCCAGACGCCCGATCGACCGCCCTCGCCGCGCCGCCTCCTCGATCGACATCATGGAGACCTTGCGCCACTCGATCGCCGAGGCCAGGTCTCGCAGCGTCGCCGTGTCGGGCCGGAGGCGGAGCATGTCCGCGGCCTGGGCGAGCAGCCGCACCTTGTTGTCCACGATCGCCGGAGCCGGGGATCCGGCCAGCTGCGGCCAGAAGAAGCCGAGCTGGGAGAGGGCGGCGGCGTGGAAGGTGCGCGCCGCGACGCCCTGCACACCGAGCGCGCGCAGGCGGCCGCGCAGCTCCCCCGCGGCCTTCGCGGTGAACGTCACGGCCATGACGCGTGAGGGCGTGTACGCGCCGGTCTCGACGCCGTGCGCGATCCGGTGCGTGATCACGCGGGTCTTGCCGGTGCCGGCGCCGGCGAGCACCGCCACAGGTCCGCGCAGCACGGACGCGGCTTCACGCTGGCGTTCGTCGAGACCGTCGAGCGCGCTCACCGTCGATACCAGTCGACGATGAGGCGGTGCGCGATGGAGGCTTCACCCGGGAGGCCGACGGGGCCGTTCCCGGCGAGAGCGGATCCGATCTCGGCGCGGGTGAGCCAGCGCACGTCGATGATCTCCTCGCCGTCGCCGTGCACCTCGTCCTCGTCCACGGCGGTGGCGTGGAAGCCGACCATGAGCGAGCGCGGGAACGGCCACGGCTGCGAGGAGAAGTACTCCAGGGCGCGCAAGCGCACCCCCGCCTCCTCGAACAGCTCGCGGTGCACCGTGGTCTCCAGCGACTCCCCCGCCTCGACGAATCCGGCGAAGCAGGAGTAGAAGCGCCCCTTCCACTGCGCGTTGGCTCCGAGCAGCAGGCGTTCGCCGTCGACGCTCTGCACGGCCACGATCACGGCGGGGTCGGTACGCGGGAAATGCTCGCGCCCGCAGGATCCGCAGTGCCGGGACCAGCCGCTCTGCCGCAGTTCGGCCGGGTTCCCGCATGCGGGGCAGAAGGCCGCATCCCGCAACCAGCCCGCCAGGGCGATCGCGGCGACGACGAGCTCGGCATCGGCCGCGTCGACCACGGGAAGCGTCTCGCGCAGGTCGCTCCAGTGCGGCGCCCAGGATCCGTCCGCATCCGTGTCGTCCTCGGGATCCTGCAGCGCGAGGAGTAGCCCTGTGCCGTCGGGACGGCGTCCGAGGAGCGCCCACTCACGGGTGCGGGCGAGCACCGGGTCCCCCGCGTGCAGGACGATCAGACCGTCGCCCAGGGGCACGCGGCGCTCGCGCACGACGAGCACTCCGGTGCGGGCGTCCGCGCGGAGCCGGTCGATCGTCTGGGGATCGACGCGCCATTCCGCGGCCCTGTCGAGGATGGTGGCTTCGTCGGCGTTCGGTTCGGGGATGGTCTCCGGCACGGTCTCGACTCCCCTTCTCACAGGCGTGGCGGGCCCTGTGCGGACGAGGCTCGACCTACCCTGGTGACATGGCGCGCTCACCCTTCACTCTAGCCGCGGCGGTCACGGCGGCGGTGCCCGGAGCCGATGTCGTCGGCGCCCGTGCCCTCTCGTCCGACGGCGACGCCCGTTTCGACTCCGCCGTGGCGACGCTGGCCGATGGCACCGAGGTCGCGATCCGCGCATCGAACGACGACGAGACCGCCTCCGAACTCGCCAAGGAGAGCCTGGCGTTGCGCGCGCTCACGCCCGGTGCGCGCTCGATGCTGCGCTTCGCCGCACCGGAGCACCTCGGCGACGGACGCGTCGGAGACACGCGCGCCCTGGTCACCACGCTCCTGCCCGGCTTCCAGATCGATGCCGCGGACGTGCCGTCCGGCCCCGGCGCCGCCGTCGCGATCGGCAAGGCGATCGCCGGCGTGCACGCGCTGCCCGTCTCCGTCGTGCGCAACGCCGGCCTGGCCGAGCGGACGCCTGCCGAGGCCCGCGAGGACGTACGCGTCCTCATCGATCGGGCCGCCTCGACCGGACGGGTCTCGGCGCGTCTCACGGTCCGCTGGCGCGAGGCCGTCGAGGCCGACGACCTGTGGCGCTTCGAATCCGCAGTCACTCTGGGTGGCGCGCACGCGGAATCGTTCCTGTTCGCGGACGACGACGAGCGCGGCCCCCGCGTCACCGGCGTGGTGGGCTGGCATGCGCTGTCGATCGGCGACCCCGCCGTCGACCTCGCCTGGCTGACCATGGCCGCCGACGCGCGCTCCGACGTGCTCGACGCCTATGCGTCGGCCACGCTGCGCGCCCCCGACGAGGGTCTCTCCCCGCGGGCGCGCCTGCTCGCCGAGCTCGAGCTGGCGCGCTGGCTGCTGCACGGGCACGACACGCACCGCGCGGACATCGTCGACGACGCCGCACAGCTGCTGGACGCCCTCGCCGACGGCATCCACGACGACCTGGCCCCGCGCGCGGGAGCCGGCGCCGGCGTGGACGAGGCGATGTCCGCCCTGGACCGCGTGCCCGCCACCGGCGCGACCAGGATCGACACCTCGATGCAGACCGACACTTACGACGCGAGCGCGTTCGCCGGGATCTCGATGGACGACACCTCCGCCTTCGGGCCGCGCGGCGGAACTCGCTCCGAGGCCGGGGCCCCGGAGCAGGGCGAGCAGGACCCTGCAGCGGACGATGCCGAGCGGGAGGATCTGACGGCGACCGGTGCGATCGCGGACCTGGATCCGAACGCCACCGAGGATCTCGGCGACCTGCGCGAGTCCTTCTCCTCCACCGGCAGCGACCCTCGTGGCAGCCTCCCCGACGACGATGAGGACGAGGACGAGAATCGCCCGGCGCGCCCCGGCACGCTGCTGCCGAGCGAGGGCGGCATCGCGGGCTCCGACCCCGATGTCGCCGAGGCTCACCGCGCGGCGCGGGCCGCGTTCCAGCGCTGGACCAGCGCCTCCTCCGAGTAGACGACGTCGCCCCGCAGCACGAGGTCGTCGGCGACGTAGAACAGCGCCACGTCGATCTCGTCCAGGGGCACGCCGAACCGGCGGTGGTAGGCGAGCCGGTACAGCGCCAGCTGCAGCATGCGCTCCTCGCGCTCGGCCGCCGTCCCCGGCGGCCTGCCGGTCTTCCAGTCGACGATCTCGATCCGTCCGCCCCGGTCCTCGCGCCGGTAGACGGCGTCGAGCTTGCAGATCACGATGCGCGCGGGCTCGCCCTCGCCGACGGGCAGGGCGAAGTCGATCTCGGTCTCCACGGCGATCGGCTGGAGCGTCGCCCATTCGCTGCGCTCGAAGATCTCCCGCAGGCGCGCGAGGTCCTCGGCATCCGCGCGGGCGATCTCGTCCCCTGCCTCGCCGGCAGGGCTCGTGTCTCCCCCGGACAGCGAGGCGAGATCGTCGTCCAGCTCCCAGAGCGCGTCGTCCAGAGAGGTTCCGACGCCGACGGATCCCGAGCGGTGCTCGACCCACGCGTGGAAGAGCGTGCCGAGCCTGGTCTGCCGGTAGGGGCGCTCGGGCATGGGTCGGGCGATCGTGCGGATCGTGCCGCCGTAGTCGGTGACGTAGTCCTTGAAGCGTGAGGCGGGTACGCGCGTGGGCGCGTCGGCGATCATCCCGCGCTGGCGGGCCGCCCGCTCGACCAGCAGTCGCTCGAGCTCCTCGCTCGGTGCCGGGGCCTCCGGATCCGCCATCGCGCGGCGCACGTCCTCGGCCGCGCCCGCGACCCGGTCCCTGCGTCCGCCGAGCGGATCCATCGGCCACACGCTCGTGCGGGCCGCGCCCTCGTACGGGTTGTCCTCGGACTCCGGCCCGGGCAGCGGGTCGAGGCCGAGCTCGTCGATCGCATCCAGCAGGTAGGGGCTGGGCTTGCGCATGTTCTTCTGCCCTGACCAGTGCGAGCCGGTCAGGAGCAGGTCGGTGCGCGCCCTGGTGACGGCGACGTAGGCGAGCCGGCGCTCCTCGGCGCGCTGGTAGTCGCGGTAGTCGTCCTTGAACCGGCGGAGCGCGCCGCCGTGCGGATAGGCCTTGGTGACGCCCGCGGCGAGCGAGTCGAGGGCCGCCTTCTCGCGCTTGCGGGGGTCGTCGCCGACGGCGTCCCTGGCCGATTGCGGATCCCAGCTGAACCGCGGCAGCGCGTCGCAGTCGCCGCGCAGGGCGAACGGCACCACGCCGAATCCGAACCAGCCCTGCGCGTCGGAGATCCGCCCCGGCAGCTCGTCCTCGACGAGCCGCACCACCGCGACCGCATCCCACTCCAGCCCCTTGGAGCCGTGGATCGTGAGCAGCTGCACCACGCCGGGCTCCGGCGGCTCGGTCCGGGGCATGAGCTCGTCCGTCATCTCGGCCTTGTCCAGCCAGGCGAGCAGGCTCGAGATCGTGCCGCGGTCGTCCGCGACGAGGAACGCGCGCACCTCGTCGCCGAAGGCTCGCAGCTGGGTCGCCGCGACCCTCGCCGGGCCTCGCGTCTCGTTCACGGCGAGCTCGATGTCCAGCCGCAGCTCCGACTCGATCGTGCGGATGAGCTCGAGGATCGGCTGACCGGCCGCCCGGCGCAGTCGCTCCAGCATCTCTCCCGCCGCGCGCAGCCTCGCGCGGCCGGTGGGGCTGATCCGCTCCAGCAGCCGGTAGTCGTCGCGGGCGGAGCGCACGAAGTCGACGGCGTCGACGATCGAGACGGCCTCGTCGGCGCCGCGCGAGGAGCGCAGACGCTGCTTGAGCTCGTCGGTCAGCGGCGCGAGCGACCCGTCCCGCACGGCGAGCTCGCGCGCCAGATCGTACAGCGCCGCCATGTCGGCGACCCCGATCGCGAAGCGCGGCCCGACGAGGAGCCGGATCAGCGCCGATCCCGCGGTCGGATCGTGGATCACCCGCAGCGCCGACACCACATCGACGACCTCGGGCGTCGCCAGGAGCCCGCCGAGGCCGAGGATGCGGTGCGGGATCCCCTGAGCGGCAAGGGCTCCCGCGAACGTCTGCATGTGCCGCTTGGAGCGGAACAGGATCGCCCCGGTGTGTTGACGAGCCTCGTGCGGGCGTCCCGCCTGCGCCTCGTCGTGCGCGGCGCGGCGCTCGGCGAACCACGTCGCGACCGCCGCGGCCTCGTCGTCCGCGGTCTCGCCGTACTGCACCTGCACCCGGCCCGCGCCGGATCCCGGACGCGGCTCGAGAGCCGGGACGTCGAGCCCAGGGCGCTGCAGCGGGAGCAGCAGGCGGTTGGCCACGTCGAGGATCCGCTCGTCGTTGCGCCAGCTGGTCATCAGGCTGTAGGTCTCGGCGGTCCGCTCCGCGGCGAAGGTGCGCCCGAACGCGTACAGGTTGTCGGCGCTCGCGCCGCGCCACCCGTAGATGGACTGGTGCGGGTCCCCCACCGCCATCACGGCGCCGTCGCGGAACAGCGCGGCGAGGAACCGGGTCTGGATCACGGAGGTGTCCTGGTACTCGTCCAGCAGCACGACCCGGTGCTGCGCGCGCAGTTCCGCGCGCACGTCGGGGGACGCCTGCACGATGTCGAACGCGCCGCCGACCTGGTCGGCGAAGTCGAGGACGCCGCGGCGCCCCTTCTCCGCGATGTACTCGCGGACCAGATCCGCGAGGATCGGCATCGTCCGGAGGTTGTCCACGGCCTTGGCCACGTCGGCGTTGCCGCGATAGGGCTCGAAGTCGTCGGCCTGCTCGACCGCGATGCGGACCATCGCCTCCAGGTCGACGCGGTGGTCGAGCACGTCGCCCGCGAGGCGCTGGACGGCGTCGATCACGCCGTTCAGCGAGCGGTCCACCTCGTCGAGCCCTGGAAGATCCGCGCGCAGCACGACGGCGCGGGCGATGAGCCACGACGCCGACTGGCTGAGCATCGCGGAGTCGGGATCCCGGCCGATGTGCGCCGCGTGCTCGCGCACGATGCCGTCCGCGAACGCGTTGTACGTCGACACGCGGGGCCGGATGATGAGGTCCTCCGCCGCGCGGGGGGCCGCCGGATCCCAGCCGGTGTCGAATCGCACGGCGAGCTCGTCCAGCACCTCGCGCTGCACGACCGCGCGCTGCGCGGGGTTCGCCGCCGCGGACACCCGGTCGAGCGCGCCGGTGCGGACGATCTCGGGAAGATGGGGCAGCAGGCCGCGGCGGCCGTACTCGTCGATGCGGTCGAGGCGCAGCGCGATCCGCTCGGCGAGCTCGCCGGCGGCCTTGCGGGTGAAGGTGAGGCCGAGGATCTCGTCCCGCGCGACGAGCCCGTTCGCGACGAGCCAGACCACGCGGCCCGACATGGTCTCGGTCTTGCCGCTGCCCGCGCCCGCGACGACGAGCGCCGGCGTGGGAGGCGCCTCGATCACCCGCTGCTGCGCCAGTGTCGGCGTGGGCAGCCCGAGGGCCGCCGAGATGTCGGTGGCGGCGATGCCGTGGCCGCCCTCCCAGGCGCCGATCCCGCCGTCATCCGCCACCGAGGCGTCCGCGACGACCTGCTCCCCCGCGCCGCTCATGCGCTCACCGCCGGGATCGTGTGGATACGGCACGGGCTGATCCGCACCTGGGTGTCGGCGCAGTGCGCCTCGACCTGGGCCGTGAAGCTCGACGCGGCCATGCCGCGCCCTGCCTCGGCCACGCGCTCCAGGAAGGCGGCCCGCGCCTCATCGCCCAACCGGTGCTGGTGCGCGACGCGGTAGGGGCTCTGCCCGATGGTCTGCGCGACGAGCACGAGGCGAGCACCGGCGAGCGCGGCGGGATCCGCGTCCTCGACCTGTCCCTGTTCGACCGCGAGCTGATACGCGGCCAGTTGGGCGTGCTCTGCCACGAGCGCCTCCGTCCCCGGCTCGTACTTGCCCGTCTTCAAATCCACCACCACCACGCGCTCTCCCCCTGCACCGTCCGCCATCGTGTTCCAGGTGCGCCCGCGCGCCGCCTCGTGCTCCCCTCCGCCCGCCGGATACGCCTCGACACGGTCGATGTAGCCGCTGACGACCGCCTGCTGGGCGGGTTTCTCCGCATCGACGGGGTGCGCGGCGGGTTCGGCGGCGAGGTCGACGGCGAACCGGAATCCGCCCTCCGAGGAGACCACCCTTCCGCCCTCGCGTCGCACCTCGGCCAGATAATCGTGCAGTCGCTGCAGGTAGAGGTCGGCTCTGCGGCGCTCCTTCGCGTCGATCCACGGCGTCTCGAAGTCGAGCTCGCCCCAGCGCTCCTCGAGGATGCGGCGCATGGCCTCCAGGTCGCCGTCCGGCACGTGCTCCATCGCTGCGTGCACGATCGTGCCGATCCCGGCCGACGGCGGTGCGACCGTGTCGCCGCCGAGCGCGGACACGACCCAGTTCACCCCGCACTCCTCGAACGCCTCGAGCCGCGAGGGCGAGACCGGCACGGACCCGGTGTCGAGGTCGCGCAGAGGTCGCTCATCGGACGGAGGGCGCACGCCGAACCACTCGTCCGGATCCGCACCGGGGACATCGGCCTCGGCCAGCAGACGCAGCTGCCCCGCCGCCTCGGCACGTGCCACCGGATCCGACGAGGTGGTCAGCACCCTGCGGTGCTTCGCGACCAGACCGCGCAGCGTCAGCGGATGCGCATGCCGCTCCTGAGGCGGCAGCGGATCCGGAAGGAACCCGAAGAACGCGCTCGGGCTCTGGTCGTCGTCGTCGACCGCGGTGACCAGGAGCCTGTGGCGGGCGCGGGAGAGCGCCCGCACGAAGAGTCGCAGCTCGTCGTGCAGCGCCGCCCGGCGCCGGTCGAGCGTGGAGTGCTCGTGCTCCGGCTCGCCCGAGCGGGCAGCGGCGACCGCCTCGCCGAGCCGCCATGTCTCCAGCAGTCCGCCACGCAGCCGCACGTTCGGCCAGACCCCGTCCTGCGCTCCGGCGATCACGACGGCGTCGAACTCGGTGCCGAGCGCGGTCGCGGGCGTCATCAGGGTGACCGTGGCCGGACGCTCGGGAGCGGACAGGGAGTCCTCCGGCACCTCGCTGTCGAGGATGTCATGGATGAACGCCTCAGGACCCTTCTCCGGCGCGCGCTCGACCGAGCGCTTCGCCGCGTCGAACAGGGCGACCAGGGCGTCCAGTGCGCGCGCGGTCTCGGCGCCGGAGGGCGAGCTCGCCGTCTCCTGCCACGCGAGCGCGAGGCGCCGGCCGTCGGCGGCGCGCGAAGAATCCCACACCCGCCAGAGCAGCTCGTGGATCGTCTCCCCGCGCTGCCGGGCTTCGCGCACCTCGTGCAGCACGGTGCCGAACCGGTCCGCGACGCGCGCCTCGGCGGTGTCCAGCAGGGCGAGCCTGGCGGGTTCGGCGATGCCGTCGCGCAGCAGCAGTCGCGCCGGGGCGGATCCGCCGGCCTCCAGCTCGAGGTGCCGCAGCCGCGCGCGCAGTCGCCGCAGCCCCACGCCGTCGAGCCCGCCGAACGGCGTGCGCAGCGCCTCCGCCAGCAGTTGCGGATCCCGCTCCGCCGGCTCGGCGAGCGCCAGCCGCACGATCCCCACGATGTCGCGGACGACCGTCTCGCTGCCGAGCGGGCGCTGCACGCCTGCCGCGCGTGTGGGCACCTCGCGGGCGGCCAGCTCGGCTTCGAGCGCGGCGACCTGGCGGGTGTCGTGCGCGATCACCGCCATGCGCTCCCAGCCGATGCCGTGGAGCAGGTGCCACTCCCGCAGCGTGCGCGCGATGAGGTCGTGCTCCTCGTGCGGCGACGGCGCGATGAACGCCTGCAGCGCGTCCCCTGGGGCATCGGCCGCCGCGGAACCGGGAGCGCGACGATGCTCGATCCGCCCCGAGGCTCCGATCGTCTGCACCACGGTGCGGGTGAGCGCGGTGAGCGGCGGATCCTGCCGGTGCGCCTCGTCGAGCACGTGCACGTCGCCGAGCATGGTCACGAGGCTCGCGAACAGTTCGGGGCCTGCGCCGCGGAACGCTCCCGAGGAGATGTCCGGATCCCCGAAGGCGAGAACGGCGATCCCGCGGGTGCGGAGCGCCGCGACGAGGGCCACCCCGCCCGCGGTCAGCTCCTGCGCGTCATCGATGAGCACCACGCGCAGCCGGCCGAGCGGCCCCAGCATCTCCGGCTCCGCGGTGCGCAGGATCGCGGCGGCCTCCGCCAGCAGATCCGCGGCATCGCGGTGCGCGGCGCGGGCACGGTCGAGCACGCTCCGATACGACAGGGCGAAGGATCCGACCGCGCGCCAGGCCGGACGCTCCGACCGCTCCAGCTCGGCCGGGGTGACGCCGAGTTCGGTGCACTCGGCGAGGAACGCGCGCAGCTCGGAACGGAACGCCCGCGACGACCGCACCGCGGCGCCGAGGTTCTCCGGCCAGCGGCTGCGGATCCCTTCGCCCTCATCCTCCGCCTCGCCCGCGAGCAGATCCGCGATGATGCGGTCCTGATCCGCGCCGGTCAGCAGCGCGGGCGGCTCCTGCCCCGCGTGCACCATCGTGCCGCGCACCAACTGGAAGGCGAACGACCCCAGGGACCGCGCGAGCGGGCCCGGCGTCGCGACGCGCACGCGCACGCCGATCCGATCGCGCAGCGCGGTGGCGGCCTGTCTGTTCGGGGTCAGCGCGAGCACCTGCTCGGGGGCGAGGCCGCTCTCGACGAGCGCCGCGATCCGCTCCACGAGAGCGTGCGTCTTGCCGGTGCCCGGCGCGCCGATCACCGTGCCGACCGCCGCCGAGGGCGCGTCGATCACCGCCGCCTGCGCAGGGGTGGGGGCGGGCTGTGCGGGCATGCTCCCACGCTATCTGGCGCGACCGACATCGCCCTCCGCGCCGGGTGGTCTGTCATGGCCTGCCCGCGGATCCGCCCGGGGCCCGCCGCCCGGGGCCCGCCGCCCGCCGCCCAGGGACACATTTGCAGGACGGATGCACGTCCGCAGGAGATTCCGCCCGGACCCGTCCTCGGAAGCTGCGATCGTCCTCCAGAAGTCGTCGGGCGCCCGGGCGTCATGGTCGCTCGCCGCCCTTCCGCGGCCCCGGATCCGGACTTGTGGTCGCCCGGGCAATCGCCATCGGCGAACACCGCGGCACACGCGGTCCCGCCCTGCGGACCCCGCGATAGAGTGACGAGACCTCAACCTTTCAAGGAGCATTCCCGTGGAGATCCGCATCGGCATCATCAACACCGGCCGTGAGCTCAACTTCGAGACCTCGGCCTCCGCGGACGAGGTGCGCGCGCAGATCGCCGGCGCCCTCGACCAGGGCGCGAGCCACCTCTCGCTGAGCGACACCAAGGGCAACTCCTACATCGTGCCGACCGCGAACCTCGGCTACGTGGAGCTCGGGACCGAGGAGTCCCGCCGCGTCGGCTTCGTGGCCTGACCCGAGGCCGGCCGCGTGTACATCCTGCTCGCGCTGATCGCCGCCTGCGCGCTCGGCGTCGTGGTGCACTACGCGATCCCTCACCGGGATCTTCGCGGAGTGGCCCTCGTCCCTGCGGTCGCCACCGCCATCGCGGCCGCGGCCTATGCGCTCGGACAGTGGGCCGGGCTGAAGGAGTCGAGCGTGTGGCTGTGGCTGCTCGCCCTGGGCGGCGCCGTCGTGGTCTCCGCGGCCGTCGGCATCCTCCTCACGCGGGTGCGCCGCCACGGCGACGCCGTTCGCCGCGCCGAGCTCGGCGTCTGAGCCGAGGGTGGCCGCCTCCTCCGGCGGCGATCCTCGGCGTGATACCCGTCGCGATCGCCTGGCGGCTGACCCGCCGGCTCGAGCGGATGCAGGCGATCGCCGCCGGCTGAGCGTCCTCGTCAGGACGCGAGCCCCATCGCGTCCATGCGGCGGGCGTGCGCGCCCATCAGCTCGGTGAAGACGGGTTCGAGCCGGTCGTTCTCGGCGCCGGGGAGGTGCGGACGCAGCGCCGTTCTGGCGACCAGGATCGTGTCGCCGACGAGCCGGCGTCCCCACATCGACAGCAGCGAGCGCCACTGTTCGTCGCTCGCGATCGTCGCCTGCACGATTCCGACGATCTCGTGCCGGTCGTCGGCCTCGGAGAGGATCCTGGCGACCTCCGCTCCGATCTCGCCGTAGCTGGACGCGAGCGAGATATAGAAATCGTCGAGCATCCCGGCCGTCAGGTACACCGCGAGCATGGTCTCCGCGATGCGCGGCCCGAGGGTCTTCCGCCGGAACGCGTCCAGCTGCTCCCGGAACGGGAGCATCACCTCGGTCGGCCGGTCGCCGTGCGCGGCGATGATCGCGACGATCGCGTGGTGCTTGGCGAGTGCGGCGCCGGCCGCGCGGGAGAGGATCTCCTTCTCCGCCAGATCGTCCGTGGCGCGGATGAGGCGGGTGAGCGTCTCGAAGTAGCCCAGCTGCAGATACGCGGCCTGCCCGAGGAAGGTGTTCAGCTCGGGCGCCAGCTCGGCGAAGTCGACGCGGGTCGCGTCGCCCACGTCGCCCCGGGAGCGGAGCACCAGGGTGCGTCGCGGCGCCTTGTCGCGCTGCCAGAACCACCTCACCACGCGCCCAGCCTAGTGGAGCCGCTCGGCCGCATCAGGGGCGGCGCGCGCCCCGCGTGATCCGATCCCGAGGACGGGGGCCTGCTCCGGTAGGCTGGAACCCGCTCCGGCGACGGATCGGAGCCCCGCGCCTGTGCATACGGATTCGGCGTGGACCCCATCAACGAGGCGGCGCCACGATCGCAAGGCCCGCCGGACAGGCAATCAAAGACTGTGACTTCTTTCGCCGATCTCGGCATCGATCAGGACATCGTGGACGCCCTCGCGGCGAAGGGCATCGTCGACGCCTTCCCGATCCAGGAGCAGACCATCCCCCTGGGCCTTCCCGGCCAGGACATCATCGGACAGGCCAAGACCGGCACCGGAAAGACCTTCGGCTTCGGCATCCCCGTGGTGCAGCGCCTCGGTCTCGACCCCGAGCACGGCGTCAAGGCGCTCATCGTCGTCCCGACCCGCGAGCTCGCGGTGCAGGTGTACGAGGACATGGACCTGCTGACCAGCAACCGCTCGACGAGCGTGGTCGCGATCTACGGCGGCAAGGCCTACGAGGGACAGATCGACCAGCTCAAGGCCGGCGCGCAGATCGTCGTCGGCACCCCCGGCCGCCTCATCGACCTCGCGAACCAGCGCCTGCTCGACCTCTCGCACGCGACCGAGGTCGTGCTCGACGAGGCCGACAAGATGCTCGACCTCGGCTTCCTCGCCGACATCGAGAAGATCTTCTCCAAGGTCCCCGCGGTGCGCCACACGCAGCTCTTCTCGGCGACCATGCCCGGACCGATCGTGGCGCTGGCCCGCCGGTTCATGACGAACCCGATCCACATCCGCGCGAACGACCCCGACGAGGGCCTCACCCAGGCGAACATCAAGCACCTCGTCTACCGGGCGCACTCGCTCGACAAGGACGAGGTCATCGCCCGCATCCTCCAGGCCGAGGGGCGTGGCAAGACGGTGATCTTCACGCGCACCAAGCGTGCGGCGCAGCGCCTGGTCGACGAGCTGAGCGATCGCGGCTTCAACGTCGGCGGCGTGCACGGCGACATGGGTCAGGATCAGCGCGAGCGGTCGATGGCCGCGTTCAAGGCGGGCAAGAGGGACGTGCTCGTCGCGACCGACGTCGCCGCCCGCGGCATCGACGTCGACGACGTCACCCACGTGATCAACCACACGATCCCGGACGAGGACAAGACGTACCTGCACCGCGCCGGCCGCACCGGCCGGGCCGGCAAGACCGGAATCGCGGTCACGTTCGTGGACTGGGAGGACCTGCACAAGTGGGCCCTGATCAACCGCGCACTCGAGTTCGGCCAGCCCGAGCCCGTGGAGACCTACTCGTCGAGCCCGCATCTCTACGAGGACCTGAACATCCCGGCCGGCACCAAGGGCCGCCTGGTCACCGCGCCGGTGTCCGAGAAGCCCGCCCGCAAGCAGCGCGAGCCGCAGCGGGCCGCCGACGCGGCCGCGGAGGGCACGAGCGACGGCACCACGCGCCGCCGTCGCCGCCGCCGCAACGCGGAGGACGAGGTCGGATCGACGTTCGCCGAGGGTGCGGAGGCTCCCGCCGCCAAGGCCTCCGGTTCCGGTGACGCCGATCGCGCCGCCGAGGGATCCGGAACGCACGACGGCCAGGGTGCGGAGCACCACGACGGCAAGCCGGCCGCTCAGCGCCGTCGCCGCCGCCGCCGTCGCCCCTCCGGCGGTGCCGCCGCCGGCAGCGCCCCGCAGCCCGGGGCCTGACCCCGCGGGCCTGCCCGCGCGCCTGCGCCTGTCCCCGCACCGCGCTCATCTCTGACCGCGAGACTTCAACTGGGCGACGAGACTGCACTTCACATGTGCAGTCTCGTCGCCCAGTTGCAGTTTCGCGGATAGCTCCCCCGGTGCGGAACGGCTACCGGGTGCGGACCGGGTACACCGGGGCGGAGCCGAAACCGCTGTCGATGATGCGCTGCAGCATCGCCGGATCCGTGGTGTTCTCGCCGGGGACGTTCGGCTTGCCCGCGCCGTGGTAATCGCTGGACCCGGTCACGATGAGGTCGTTCTCGGCGGCGATGCCGCGCAGCCAGGCGCGCCCCTCCGCCGTGTTCTCGCGGTGATCGATCTCGAGCCCGGCCAGGCCCGCGTCGATGAGACGCCGCACGGTCGCATCCGTCATGCGCTCGCGTCCCGCGGGGTGCGCGATCACCGGCACTCCCCCGGCCCCGACGACGAGTTCGATCGCCGTGAGCGGATCCGGCGCGTAGTGGGCCTCGTAGTACCCCTGTCGCGGGTGCAGGATCCCGTCGAACGCCTCCCCGCGATCGCGCACGATCCCGCGTGCGACCAGCGCATCAGCGATGTGCGGCCGACCGACGGTCGCCCCCGGATCCGTCTGCTCCAGCACGTCCTCCCAGCGCAGCGGATAGTCGCGGGCGATGCCCTTCACGATGCGTTCGGCCCTGCCGATGCGGTCCTCGCGGATCCGGGCGGTCTCGGCGGCGAGGTCCGGATCCGTCGGGTCGAACAGATACGCCAGGACGTGCACGCTCCGCCAGCCGTCCTTGGCGGACAGCTCCATACCCGGGATGAACGTCATGCCGTGCGCCGTCGCGGCCGCGGCCGCATCCACCCATCCGGCCGTCGTGTCGTGGTCGGTGAGCGCGATGGTGCGCAGCCCCTCGTGCGCGGCGCGCTCGACGAGGGTCGCGGGATCCTCCGTGCCGTCGGAGCGGTTCGAATGCAGATGCAGATCGACCGGCCCGTCGAAGAGGGCGGGTCGTGACGTCGGATCGGCATCGGTCATCCTCCGAGCGTAGCGATTCCGCACGTCCGGAGACCGCCCCGCGCCGCCGTGGACCGCCGACCGCCACGCGCCGCGCCGCCGTGCTCGTCCTCTGCGGATCCAGGGCCATACTCCAGAACCCTCACAGATCCGCTCGCCTAGGCTCGAAGGCGATGTTTCGACTGATCGGGATCCTCCTCACCGTCCTCTTCGCGATCGCCACCGCGGTCGTGACCTGGCCGCAGTTCTTCCACCTCGAGCAGACGTTCCCGATCACGCAGATCGTGGCCTCGCGCGCGGTTCTCGTACTCGCGTTCGGCGCGATCCTCGTGCTGGCCCTGCTGCTCCTCCTGGCGCGCCCGCTGCGCGGCTTCGCGGCGTCGATCGCGCTCGTGGCGCTGCTCGGCGGCGGCGCGTCGGCCGCCATCCTCGCGCTGCGCGGCGTCGACACCGCCGATGCCCTGCCCGAGAAGACCGCGACGAGCGTGCGCGTGCTGGCCTGGAACACCGCGGGCGAGGCCGTCTCCGCCGGCGACATCGCGAACACGATCGTCACCCAGAAGGCCGACATCGTGGCGCTGCCGGAGACGACCGAGGCCGTGGGCGAGGAGATCGCGCTCACGCTGCGCGAGGCGGGGCACCCGATGTGGGTGCATCACGTGCAGTACCGCCCCGAGGTCACCCAGGGACCGGACTCGTGGCAGACCACGGTGCTCATCTCCCCCTCGCTCGGCGACTACTCGGTCATCCCCTCCTCCGCCGACGGATCCAGCAACACGTCCTCGGTGCCGAGTGCCGTCGTGATGCCGGTCTCGGGCGACGGGCCCACCGTCGTCGCCGTGCACACGGTCGCCCCGCGCCAGGAGGAGATGGCGGACTGGACGCGGGATCTGCGCTGGGTCGCCGACCAGTGCCCTGCCGGGAAGAACGTGATCCTCGCCGGCGACTTCAACGCGACGCTCGACCACATGGGCGGGCTCGGCACGGACGGCGGCGACCTCGGCGCCTGCCGCGACGCGGCATCGCGCTCCGGCTCCGGCGGGGTCGGCACCTGGCCGACGTCGGTGCCGGTGCTCCTCGGCGCCCCGATCGACCACGTCATGGCCACGACGCACTGGCGGGCGACCGGATCCGCCGTCCTCCCCGCCGGCACCGGCGGCAGCGACCACCGCGCGCTCATCACGCAGCTCGAGCGCGCGACCCCCTAGCGCCCGTCCGGAGCAGGGGCGGATCCCGCCGTCGGCTCAGCGGCGTGCGCGCGCCCTGGCGACGAGCGCGGCGATCCCCCGCCAGCCCACGAGGAAGACCAGCAGCGTCACGGTGGCGACGAGGATGAACGCGACCGCAGTCGTGCCGCCGCTGACGACCCGCAGGATCATCCCCAACACGACGGTGATCACGACCAGCCCCGCCCCGGTGCGCAGCGGCGCGGCGGGCACTCTCCAGGCCCGGAGCGCGAGCCAGCCGACCACGAGCCCGACCAGGAACGGCCAGGCCGTCTCCAGGACGCCCAGCGCGTCGATGCCGTGCTCGTGGCTCGCGCGTCCGATCGCGGCGAACACGATCACGAGCACGGCGTCGATCCCCACCGCCCACGGCCAGGACAGGGCGGATCGGCGGGCGGGGGCGGCTTCGGTCATGCCTCCACGCTAGCCCGGCGGACTATGCGCCACGGCGCCGCGGGGTCCGGATCCGGATCCGGCTCCTACCCTGATACTCCGCTATCAGCAAGCATTGAAATGGCTGGGAGACGCGGCTAGAAACGATGCAGGGCCATCCGCCCGCGCCGACCTGGTCGGCACCCACCCCCACGAGAGGACCCTCACTGATGAGGATGCCAAACGCCCACCGCTCGTTCCGCACCATCGCCTGCACCGTCGCGGCGCTGGGTCTGGTCCTGGCGGGCTCCGTCAGCGCCACCGCGGCGACGAACGAGCCGTCGACGCCCGTCCCGATCACCCCGCCGGACGGCACCGTGATGAGCTACGTGGTCAACATCGGCCACGCCAACCCCGGTCAGACCCGCAAGGCGGAGAAGGCCGTGACCGAGGCCGGCGGCGTCGTCGTGCAGAGCTGGCCCGAGATCGGCGTGGTCATCGCGCAGTCCGACCGCGCGGCGTTCCGCGACACCGTGAAGGCCAAGGGCAAGAACGTCGTCGCGTCGGTCGGCGCGACCCGCACGGTCGAGGTCAAGGACAAGGTCACCGGCCCGCAGGCGCCGTGGGGACCTGGCGCCTCCGGCTGGAAGCAGGGCAAGAACAAGCCCGTCAACGGCGACGAGCCCACCGAGCCGGTGCCCGCAGCCGCCTCCGACTCGCTCGAATCCCAGCAGTGGGACATGATGATGATCCAGGCGGATCAGGCGCACCAGGTCACCGACGGCAACCGCAACGTCCTCGTGGGCGTGCTGGACTCCGGCATCGACCCGACCCACCCCGACCTCCAGGCCAACATCGACGTCGCGGACTCCGTCAACTGCACCACGGGCGGACGGCCCGACCAGGCCGAGGGCGGCTGGTACCCGACCACGTCCGACCACGGCACGCACGTCGCCGGCACGATCGCGGCGGCCCGCAACGGCGTGGGCATCGTCGGCGTCGCCCCGAACGTGCGCCTCGCGTCGGTCAAGGTCGTCAACGACGACGGATTCATCTACCCCGAGTACGCGGTCTGCGGCTTCATGTGGGCCGCGCAGCGCGGGATGGACGTGACCAACAACAGCTACTACATCGACCCGTTCGAGTTCTGGTGCGACGACCAGCCCGACCAGGCGGCGGTCCGCGAAGCCGTGGCCCGCGCCGTGAACTGGTCCAACTCGAAGGGTGTCGTGAGCGCTGCAGCGGCCGGCAACTCCGGCCTCGACCTGACGGTGAACACGCGCGATGAGGGCAGCCCGGACGACGCCGCCCAGCCGACCCCGCGCACGATCAACCAGGGCTGCAAGGACATCCCCGCGCAGGTCCCCGGCGTCGTGACCGTCTCCTCGCTCACGCAGACCGGCCAGCTGTCGTACTTCTCCAACCGCGGTCTCGGCGAGATCGACGTGGCGGCGCCCGGATCCCGGATCCTCTCCACGATCCCCGGCGGGAAATACGGCCTCAAGAGCGGCACCTCGATGGCGTCCCCGCACGTCGCCGGCGTGCTCGCGCTCATGAAGTCCGCACACCCCGAGCTGACGCCCGCGCAGATGGTGCAGAAGCTCGAGGACGACGCGACGCCGACCGCATGCTCGACTCCGCAGTACGACGAGGGCGCCGCGTGCGTCGGCACGCCGGAGCTGAACAGCTACTACGGTCACGGCATCGTGAACGCGCTCAAGGCCGTGCAGTGATCTGATCCCGATCGACAGGAGGGGCTCGGATCGCCGAAACCGGCGGTCCGAGCCCCTTCGTCGCCTGCCACCCGGATCCTTCTCACACCAGCCGGTGAGAGGATGGATCCATGACCTCCGAGCACGACACGATCGAGCAGCAGGGCGACGCCGCCGCGACCACCTCGACCATCACCAACCGCCGCCAGCCCTTCCCCCAGGGCTTCCTCGACACCATCTCCACGGGCTGGGCCGAGCGTCCTGAGTCCTCGCCCGCTCCGCGCGCGCAGGCGCCGTACGCCGCGGCCCGGAGGGCGGCCGTCTCCGCGGCCTTCCCCGGCAAGCGCCTCGTGATCCCCGCCGGATCCCTCAAGCAGCGCAGCAACGACACCGACTACCCGTTCCGCGCGCACTCCGCGTTCGCGCACCTCACCGGGTGGGCCGCCGACTCCGAGCCCGACTCCCTGCTCGTCTTCGAGCCCACCGCGGACGGTCACGACGTGACCCTGTACTTCCGCGAGCGCGCCGACCGCACCACGAGCGAGTTCTATTCCGACGCCACGATCGGCGAGTTCTGGATCGGACCCCGTCCCGCCCTCGCCGGCGTCGCCGCGGACCTGGGCGTGGCCACCGCGCACCTCGACGACTTCGCGGCGGGCGACCACGACCTCGTGGTCGACGAGGATGGCGAGCTCACGCAGTTCGTGTCCGAGCTGCGCCTCGTCAAGGACGCCTACGAGGTCGCCGAGATGCGCCGTGCCGTGGAGATCACCGCGAACGGCTTCGACGACATCATCCGCGACCTCCCCCGCGCGATCGCGCACCCGCGCGGCGAGCGCATCGTCGAGGGCGTCTTCCACCAGCGCGCCCGCAGCGACGGCAACTGGGAGGGCTACGACACGATCGCCGCGTCCGGCCCGCACGCCTGCTACCTGCACTGGACCCGCAACGACGGCGCCGTGCTGCCGGGCGACCTGATCCTCGTCGACGCCGGGGCCGAGGCCGACAGCCTCTACACCGCCGACATCACCCGCACGCTGCCGGTGAGCGGCACGTTCAGCGACGTCCAGCGCCGCATCTACGACACCGCGGTCGAGGCCGCGGACGCCGCGTTCGCCGCCGCGAAGGTCGGGGTGCTGTTCCGCGAGGTGCACGCAGCCGCGATGGACGTGATCGCGCGCCGCACCGCCGAGTGGGGGCTGCTGCCCGTCACCGCCGAGGAAGCGCTCGACGCCGACAACGGCGGCCAGCACCGCCGCTACATGGTGCACGGCACGAGCCACCACCTCGGCATCGACGTGCACGACTGCGCCCAGGCCCGCCGCGAGATGTACTACGACGGCACGATCGAGCCCGGCATGGTGTTCACGATCGAGCCCGGTCTGTACTTCCAGATCGACGACCTGACCGTGCCGGAGGAGTACCGCGGCATCGGCGTGCGCATCGAGGACGACATCCTCATCACCGCCGACGGCCCGGTGAACCTCTCGTCCGCCATCCCCCGCACCTCCGCCGAGGTCGAGGCCTGGATCGCCCGCGTGCAGGGATCCGCGTCCTGACCGCCCACGGGCGTCGAGACCCCCTCTGAACGCCGAAGCCCCCTCGCAGTTGCGTGACTGCGAGGGGGCTTCGGTGCTGCGAGGGGGCCTCGGCGTAAGTGGCCGCGACCGGGAGCGCGCGGCGCGCTCAGCGCGTGGTGCGCTCGCGCAGCGCCGCGGCCATCTGGCGCACGGCCTGCTCGATCACGGGGCGGGGCGTCGCGAGGATGAAGCGCAGGTACCCCTCCCCCGCGGCGCCGCATGCGATCCCGTCCGTCATGGCGACGCCCGCGTGCTCGCGGAAGAACGCGGCGGGCGAACCCTCGATGCCGAGCCCGCGCGCGTCCAGCCACGCGATGTAGGTGCCCTCCGGCGCGCGGTAGCCCATCTCAGGGATGTGCTCCGCGAGGAGGTCGCCGAGGATCCGCCGGTTGCCGTCGAGGTAGTCGAGCGTGCCGTCGAGCCACTCCCGGCTCTCGTCGAAGGCCGCCGTGGTCGCGATGACGCCGAGGTTCGCCGTGCCGTGCTCGGCCCAGGCGACCTCCGGCCGTGCCCACGTCTCCCCATCCGCGTCGTTCGTCAGGATCACCTGCGCCGCCTTGAGGCCCGGCAGGTTGAACGCCTTCGACGCGCTCGCCGCCGTGATCGTGTGTCCCGCGGTCACCGCGCTGATGCTCGCATAGGGGACGTGGCGGTGCGGCGCGAAGACCAGCGGCGCGTGGATCTCGTCCGAGAACACGCGAGCGCCATGCCGCGCGACCACCTCGGCGACCGCTTCGAGCTCGGCCCGCTCGAACACGCGCCCGAGCGGGTTGTACGGATTGCACAGGATCAGCAGGCCCCCGCCCTCGGCGAACGCCCGGTCGATGCCGTCCAGGTCGTAGACGTGGCGCCCGTCCTCGACGAGCATCGGAACCTCGATGATCTCGCGATCGTGCATCGCCGGGATCGTGAGGAACGGCATGTACGCGGGGGTGGGCAGCACGATCTTGGAACCGGGAGCCGTGAAGAAGTCGATGGTCCCGCGCAGCGCGGTGAGCACGTCGGGCACGGGGCGGATCCGCTCCGCCGGCACGTCCCAGCCGTAGCGGTCCCGCTGCCACCGCGCCGTCGCCTCGGTCATGCGCGTCCGCACGGCCGCCGGCAGGTATCCGGTCAGGCCGTCGTCGATCGCGCCCTTCATGGCGGCGGCGATCGCCGGGGCGGGCGGGAAGTCCATCTCGGCGACGAACGCGCCGATCGCCTCGGGGAACACCGACCACTTCAGGCTGCCGATCTCGCGCAGCCTGTCGATCCCGATCGCGTCCAGCTCCTCCGCCGTGCTCATGCGTCTCCCTCTTCGTCCTTCCCTGATGCGCCCGGTACGGACGCATCGATCACGAAACCCGCCCGGACGAAGCCGGCGACGAGAGGCGCCAGATCCGCCCCGATCTCGTCGGACGGGCGTTTGCGGCCCTTCACCTCGAACGAGTGCCCGCCGCCGTCGATCCAGACGATCCGCGCGTCCTGGCAGGACGCGACGGCCTCCTCGAGCTGCGAGAGCGGCTGCACGAACGGGTCGTTCGAGCCTTCCACGAAGAGCTGCGGCTGCGCGACCGCCGGCAGATGCTCGATCCGGGGCTTCTCCGGCTTGCCGGGCTGATGCAGCGGATAGCCCAGGTAGACCAGCGCGTCCGCGTCGAGGCCGGCCTCCTCGGCGGCGGCCATCGACGCCATCCGTCCGCCGTAGGACTTGCCGCACGCGACGACGGATCCGGATCCGCGCTCGCGCGCCGCCGCGATCACGGCCCGCCAGGCGAGCATCGCGTGCGCGGCGGGGCCCGGCATGCGCCGCCCCGCCTCGAGGTACGGGAAGGTGAACCGCAGCGTGTGCAGGCCCGCGGCCCGCAGCGCGGCGGTGAAGCCGGTGAGGAACGGATGGTCCATCCCCGCTCCTGCCCCGTGCGCGATCACCACGGTCGGCGCGGCGGCCCCGACGTCCGCGCCGCCGCTCGCGGGCCCGAACACCGCCGACACCTCGACGGTCCCGGCGGGGAGCGGGACCGGAAGACGGAACCGCTCCTCGGGGAGCGCGGTCATCGCGCGGCGCCGTCGCCCGCCGGGTTCTCGCCCTCGGCGGGGTTCGCACCCTCGGAGGGCTTGTCTGCGACGGGCGCGCCTTCGACCGGCTCGCCCTCGACCGGCGGCGTCGCCGCGGGTGCGGCAGCAGGGCCGTCCGTCGGAGCGGCGGGCGTCTCCACGGGCGCCGGCGGCACAGGGACGACAGGCGGGGCCGGCGGCATCGGCGGACGCTGGGGCACGATGCGCTCGCCGTAGCGGGGCGGCTCCTCGATGCGCTCGCCGTACTGCGGGGGCGCGACCGCGGGACCGGCGGCCGGGCCGGCGGCCGGTGCGGCGGCCGCCCCTGACGGCGGGACGGGCGTCACGGCGCGGCCGAGCACCTGGCGCGCCTTGCCGACGGAATCCGGCAGCACGGTCACCTCGTAGTGGTCGGCCTTGAGCTGCATGACGCTCGCGTAGTCGCGGCGACGACGCACGATCGAGTACGTGATGAGACTCAGGATCATGCCGATCGCGACGCCGACGAAGAGGATCCCGACGAAGGCCTGCATCGGCACGGAGGGATTGCCCAGCACGAAGATCGCCGAGAGGAAGAGTCCGATGAGCACGCCGTTGACCGCGCCGGAGCGCGCGGCGTTCGCATAGCCGAGGCGGCCGGTGACCCGTTCCACGGTCTGCACGCCGACGCCGACGATGGCGATCGCTCTGGCCGGGATCTCCCCCGCGATCAGCTGCGAGACGAGCTTCTGCGCGGCCTCGTACTCCGAGACGGAGGCGACCGTCTCGCCGATCTCGCCCGCGGGGCCTGACGCGTTCATCATGCTCATCGGTCCATTGTTCCATGCGCCCGCGATGCGGCCGCCGGATGCCGTCACCCGCCCCGGTTCGGAGGGATTCGGACAGTACGCTGGAACCATGAGCACACAGCGGGTTTTCGTCGCGCGCCTGGCCGGGTGCGCCGTGTTCGACCCCGCCGGCGACCGGATCGGGAAAGTCCGTGATGTCGTCGTCGTGTACCGAAGTAGCGCGGCCCCTCGCGTGATCGGCCTGGTGTGCGAGATCCCCGGCCGCAGGCAGGTGTTCCTCTCGATCGGACGCGTCGGATCCATCAGCACGGGGCAGGTCATCACGTCCGGGCTGATGAACGTGCGCCGCTTCAAGCCGCGCAACGGCGAGGTGCGCATCATGGCCGAGCTCGTCGGCCGGCGGGTCGACTTCTCCGACGCCTCCGGAACCGCGGTGATCGAGGACGTCGCGATCGAGCCGAATCGGCTCGGCGAGTGGTCCGTGAGCCAGCTCTTCCTGCGCAAGCCCAAGACCAGCGCCTCTCCGTTCGCGAAGGGGCCGACCACGTTCGCGACGTGGAACCAGGTGCACGAGCACAACCGTCCCGGTGAGGCGCAGTCGGCGGAGCAGCTCGTCGCCACCTACTCCGAGATGCACCCCGCCGACCTCGCGAACACCCTGCTCGACCTGCCCCAGCAGCGCCGTATCGAGGTCGCGGAGGAGCTGCCGGACGAGCGGCTCGCCGACGCCCTCGAGGAGATGCCGGAGGACGACCAGATGGACATCCTGGATCGTCTCGGCGATGAGCGCGCCGCAGACATCCTCGACCAGATGGAGCCGGACGACGCCGCCGACCTTCTCGCACAGCTGCCGCAGGGCCGCCTGGAGCACCTCCTCGAGCTCATGGAGCCCGAGGAGGCGGAAGACGTGCGCATGCTGCTCCGCTACAGCCCCGACACCGCGGGCGGTCTGATGACCCCGGAGCCGATCATCCTCTCCGCCGACGCCACGGTCGCCGAGGCGCTGGCCCTGATCCGCCGGCACGAGCTGCACCCCGCCCTGGCCGCCGCGGTGTTCATCACGCTGCCGCCGTTCGAGACGCCCACGGGACGCCTGCTCGGCGTCGTGCACTTCCAGCGCATGCTGCGCTACCCCCCGCACGAACGGCTGGGCGCCATCGTCGACGACACGCTCGAACCCGTGCCCGCGACCGCATCAGCGGCCGAGGTGGCGCGCATGCTCGCCAGCTACGACCTCGTCTCGCTCCCCGTCGTGGATCAGGCGCACCGCCTCGTCGGCGCGATCAGCGTCGACGACGTGCTCGACTATCTGCTCCCCGACGACTGGCGCTCTCACGACGCGGATGACCACAACGGATCCGCGCGGTCCGTCACGACGCCGGGAGCGGCGGGATGATGGCGAAGTCGGGCCGTCGCGGGCTGGATCTGCCCCGCGGCCGCTCCGGCATGCTCGGCCGCGGCTCGTCCTCGATGCCGTCGAGCGACACCTTCGGGCGGTTCTCTGAGGCGTTCGCACGGGCCATGGGCACCTCCGGCTTCCTCATCGGGATGTCGGTGTTCGTCATCGTCTGGCTGTGGTGGAACATCGCCATGCCGCGGGACTGGCAGTTCGACCCGGCCGCGACGAACTTCACCCTGCTCACCCTGATCCTCTCGCTGCAGGCCTCCTACGCCGCTCCCCTGATCCTGCTCGCGCAGAACCGGCAGGACGACCGCGACCGCGTGCAGATCGAGCAGGACCGGCAGCGCGCAGAACGCAATCTCGCCGACACCGAGTACCTGGCCCGCGAGATCGTCGCGCTGCGCATGGCGCTCGAGGAGCGCTCGGCCCAGGGCGTCACCCGAGAGGTGCTGCGCGCCGAGCTCAGGGCGATGCTCGCGGAGCTGCGCGACGAGGATCCTGCGGAGCAGGCTCCGTGACCGGCGACCTCGCCGACGTGGTCCGGCGCGCCGTCGGCGCCGTCACCGACCCCGAGCTGCGCCGCCCGCTGGCCGACCTCGACATGCTCCGCGACATCACGGTGGACGGCACGGTCGCGCACGTCGGGATCGCGCTGACCATCGTCGGCTGCCCCGCGGCGACGCGGATCGAGTCCGACGTGCACGCGGCCGCTGCCGCCGTCCCCGGGATCGAAGCCGTCGAGGTCGCGGTGGGCGTGATGACGCCCGAGGAGCGCCGCGCGCTCACCGAACGCCTTCGCGACGGCAGGGCCCCCCGGCAGATGCCGTTCGGCCCGGACTCTCTCACCCGCGTGATCGCCGTCACGAGCGGCAAGGGCGGGGTCGGCAAGTCCTCGCTCACCGCCAACCTCGCCGTCGCGCTGGCCGCGCGCGGCCGCAGGGTCGGCCTGATCGACGCCGACGTGCACGGCTTCTCGATCCCCGGCCTGCTCGGCATCGCCCCCGGCACCCAGCCCACCCGGATCGACGACCTCATGCTGCCCCCGGTCGCGCACGACGTGAAGGCGATCTCGATCGGGATGTTCCTGCGCGACGGCGAATCCGTCGTCGCATGGCGCGGGCCCATGCTGCACCGCACGGTGCAGCAGTTCCTCACCGACGTGTTCTTCGGCGACCTGGACGTGCTGCTCATCGACATGCCGCCCGGCACCGGCGACATCGCGATCACGCTCGGCCAGCTCCTGCCCCACGCCGAGGTGCTCGTCGTGACCACGCCGCAGGAGGCCGCCTCCGACGTGGCGATCCGCAGCGGGCTCGTGGCACGGCAGACCGGGCAGCGCGTGATCGGGGTCGTGGAGAACATGGCCGCCTTGACCCTGCCGGACGGGACCGTGCTCGACCTGTTCGGCTCCGGCGGCGGACAGGCCGTGGCGGACGCGCTCTCGCAGGACGCGGACCCCGTCCCGCTGCTGGCCTCGGTTCCGCTGAGCCCCGCACTGCGCACGGGCGGCGACGCCGGTCTGCCGATCGTGCTCGGGGATCCTCAGGATCCTGCGGCGCGCGCGATCCTCGCGGTCGCGGACGCCGTCGATCAGGCGGGCCGCGGCCTCGCCGGGCGGCGCCTGTCCGTCACCCCTCGCTGAGCGGGATCAGGTGGCTTCGCTGTCGTAGGGGGGAAGCTCCTCGGAGGAGAACACCTTCGGCCCCTTCGTCGCCGGCACGGTCTCGCCCGAGGCCGACGCGGCGTTCATCGCGGTCGCGGTGGCCAGCAGTGCCGCGGCGGAACCCGCGGCCGCGGGCGCAGGAGCGGCTTCGACCGCTGCCGTGGGGGCGGCGGGAGCCTGCACGGCGGGGGTGTCGTCCAGCAGCGCATCCCGGATGATGCGACGCGGGTCGTACTGCCGCGGGTCGAGCTTGCGCCAGTCGAGCTCATCGATCTCCGGCCCGACCTCCTCGCGCATCCGATCCTTGGCGCCGCGCAGGTAGTCGCCGGCCTTCTTGACCAGGTGCGCGAACGATTCCGCGTACCTCGGAAGGCGCTCGGGGCCCACGAGAAGGGCAGCGATCACGCCGATCACGAGCAGCTTCTCGATGGTGATGCCGAAGAACATGTCACAAGGGTACCGCCGCGCCTCGCTCGCGCAGACACACAGGACGCCTACGCTGAGGGAACATGCGGTGCAGTGAGCGACCGCCAGGGAGTCGAAGTGAGCGAGCAGGACGCCAACGCACGGTACGTGCGAGAAGCCATCATCGAGCCGGATGAGATCGTGCGGGCCCGCGCGCACGCGGTCGAGCTCGGCGCGCAGCCCATCAGCGCCGCCGTCGGAGCCCAGATCGCCGTGCTCGCCGCGGCCACCGGCGCACGCTCGATCGTCGAGATCGGCACCGGTGCCGGCGTCTCGGGCCTGTGGCTGCTTCGCGGTGCCCCCAAGGCCGTGCTCACCTCGATCGACAACGAGCCGGAGCACCTCGCCGCCGCCCGCAGCGCCTTCCAGGACGCCCGGATCGCCCCGACGCGCGCCCGGTTCATCTCCGGCAGGGCCGCCGATGTGCTGCCCCGCATGAACGAGGCCGCCTACGACATCGTCCTCGTGGACGCGGATCCGGAGAACGTCATCGAGTACGTCGAGCACGGCCTGCGACTCGTGCGCGCCGGCGGGACTGTGCTCGTGCCGCGGGTGCTCGCCGGCGGCAGGGTCGCGGACCCGGTGCAGCGCGACGAGGTGACGGTCGCCTACCGCTCGCTCATCCAGGAGACCCAGCAGTCCCCCGCCGTGCTCGCCGCGCTGAGCACGGTCGGAGAGGGCCTGCTGCAGCTGACCGGCATCGCGGAATGACGAAAGGCCCGCAGGATGCGGGCCTTTCGAAGATCTGAGAAGATCTGGATCTGTGCAATCGTGCGGATCACTCAGGCGGCTGCCACGACGTTGCTCAGCACGTCGTGAAGCTCCTTCGCCTCCGCGTCGTTGACGGAGACGACCAGACGCCCGCCGCCCTCGAGCGGGACGCGCACGATGATCAGCCGGCCCTCCTTCACGGCCTCCATGGGTCCGTCGCCAGTCCTCGGCTTCATCGCTGCCATCGCGGTGCTCCCTTTCCTCGGTGGTCTACGACTCCCATATTAGTGGGTGCTGGGACACCGCTTACCGCGGCGCGGCCGGGCCGTGCCGTGTTCGGGCCGGTTCAGGGCACGCGCCAGAAGGTGTTCGCGAAGCCGTACACGTTCGCGATCCACAGCGCCTGCAGCCCGATGCACGCCAGCAGCACCGCGACGCGCAGCCACCAGGAGCGGCGCCATCCGACCGCGCCCCACAGCGGAGCGATCGGGAACATGAGCCGCAGCGTGCTGGACTGGGGGAAGAACACCGCCAGCAGGTACAGCGCGTAACTCGCCGAGAAGAGGCGGATCTCCGGTCCGAGCCTCCGCACACCGGGGCCGAAGATCAGCGCCGCGGCGAACAGCAGGACGAGCAGTGCCAGCACCACGAGCCCGAGCCACCCTGGCAGGCCCAGCAGCTGCGCCCAGTACGGCACCGCGCTCAGCCATCCCTCGAACGGCGAGAACACGGTGTGCCCGTCCTGCGGCATCCAGAACCCGCGCCAGCTCAGCTCGGTCTCCAGGTAGGCGTTCGGCACGCCCGTCGCGATCCCCGCGATCACCTGCCAGGCGAAGCCCACGACGACGCCGAGCGCTCCGAGGGCGAGGTAGTGCGCGATCTCGCGGCCGGTCAGCGGGTCAGCCTTCCGCCGCACCCAGCGCACCACGAGCATGAGGCCGAGCATGAGCGCGAAGGCCAGGACACCGGGCCGCGTGAAGCCCATCAGCACGATCAGCGGATACAGCCGCACGTAGCGGCGGCGGATCAGGCCGTCCAGCGCGAGCAGCAGGAACAGCATGTTCAGGACCTCGGCGTAGCCCACCTGGAACAGGGCGCCCAGAGGGCCGGAGGCGAAGAAGATGACCGTCCACACGGCCGCCATCCGGCCGATCCGGCCGCGCATCATCCGGAACAGCACGAGGCAGCAGAGATATCCGGCCACGAGGGAGACGAGTGCGGCGCCCACACCCCAGCCGCCGCTGCCGAACGGGAACGCGAAGACCTGCGAGACCCACGGGTACACGGGCAGGAACGCCCAGGCGTTCTGGGTGATGTGCCCGTCCGGGCCGAGCGGCAGGACGGTCGGATACCCGTACACGACGATGTACCAATACCACTGCGCATCCCACCCGGTCACGAACGACGCGATCGATGCCCCGTTGCCGAACCGCGAGCCCGGCGCGCCGGACAGCGTGGTCGCCCAGAACATCAGGCCGGTGGTGATCAGGCGGGCGCCGACGTAGATCGCGAGGATCCCCGCCCAGGCGGGCGTGCGGGCGTAGAACCGCGCGGCCCATCGCGGCGCTGCGGCGGCGTTGCGTCGGCGAGGCACCGCCGTGGCGGCGAGCTCAGGCACCGCTGAGCCAGGAACGCAGGCCCCGCTCGGTGGCCGTGATCTGCGAGAGCGGCACCCGCTCCTCGTCATGGTGCGCGAGATGCGGATCCCCTGGTCCGTAGTTGACGGCGGGGATGCCCAGCGCGGAGAACCGCGCCACGTCGGTCCACCCGTACTTCGGCTTCGGGGTCGCGCCGACGGCGGCGACGAACTCCTGCGCGATCGGGGCGTCCAGGCCGGGGCGGGCGCCCTCGGCGACGTCGGTGATCTCGACCGCGAACCCGGCGAACACGTTGCGCACGTGCGCCTCGGCGTCGGCGGCGGACTTGTTCGGGGCGAAGCGGTAGTTCACCTCGACCTCGCAGGCGTCGGGGATCACGTTGCCGGCGATGCCGCCGCTGATCCGCACCGCGTTCAGCCCCTCGCGGTACTCCAGGCCGTCGACCGCGACCTCGCGCGGACGGTACTCGGCCAGGCGGGCCAGGATCGGCGCCGCACGGTGGATCGCGTTCTCGCCGATCCAGGCGCGCGCCGAGTGCGCGCGCACACCGGTCGTGCGCACGACCGCGCGCAGGGTGCCGTTGCAGCCGCCCTCGACCTCTCCGTTCGAGGGCTCGCCGAGGATCGCGAAGTCGGCCTGGAACAGATCCGGCCGGTGGTCGGCGAGCAGCTTGAGGCCGTTGCGCGCGGCCTCGACCTCCTCGTTGTCGTACCACATCCAGGTGATGTCGACCACGGGCGCGGTGAGCTCGGCGGCGAGCTTGAGTTGCACCGCGACGCCCGCCTTCATGTCGACCGTGCCGCGCCCCCAGATCAGCGCCTCGCCGTCGATCTCCACGTCGCGCGTGGGCACGTTGGCGTTGATCGGCACCGTGTCGATGTGCCCGGCGATCGCGACGCGCTGCGCGCGGCCCAGATTCGTCCGGGCGACGATCGTGTTGCCGTCGCGGAGCACCTCGAGATGGCCGAGTGCGCGCACGGCCTCCTCGATCAGGTCGGCGAGGGGCTTCTCCTCCCCCGAGACGCTGGGGATGTCGCAGATCGCGCGGGTGATGTCCGCCGCGGAGGCGGTGAGATCGAGCGGCATGGTCCCCACCCTAGCGCCGCGTCATGAAGGGCAAGCTGGGGGCAGGCGTTCGGTACCGTGGAGGCATGACCGACGCGCGCATGATCCACGGCTCCGGACTGACCACCATCTCCGGCGACGGCACCGTCCTGGACGCCTGGTTCGCCGAGATCGGCACGGTCGAGCCGTCCGCGGGAGACCTCGCCGCCTCCGCGATGACCTTCGAGGCGCTCGCCGGTCCGGATGAGCGCCGCAACGTCACCGTCGAGGCGGTGCAGCTGTCGATCGACCTGGACGCCGCTCCAGCCTCGACCGCCGACGCCTACCTGCGCCTGCAGGCCCTCTCGCACCTGCTGGTGCGCCCCAACGAGCTGAACCTCGACGGCATCTTCGGCCACCTGCCGAACGTCGCGTGGACCAGCGCGGGCCCGATGCTCCCCGCCGACGCCGCGCGGCTGCGCCCGCTGCTGCAGCGCGCGGGGATCCAGATCTCCGGCGTGGACAAGTTCCCGCGGCTCACCGACTACGTGCTCCCCGAGGGCGTGCGGATCGCCGACGCCTCCCGGGTGCGCCTCGGCGCCCACCTGGCGCCCGGCACCACGGTCATGCACGAGGGCTTCGTGAACTTCAACGCGGGGACGCTCGGCGCTTCCATGGTCGAGGGCCGGATCTCGCAGGGCGTCGTCGTCGGCGACGGATCCGACATCGGCGGCGGCTCCTCGATCATGGGCACGCTCTCCGGCGGCGGCACGCACCGCGTCTCGATCGGCGCGCGCACGCTGCTGGGTGCGAACGCCGGCATCGGCATCTCCCTCGGCGACGACTGCATCGTCGAGGCGGGGCTCTACGTCACGGCCGGCACGAAGATCGTGCTCGCCGACGGCGCCCCCCTGGCCGACGGCGGCCGCCCCGTCGTCAAGGGCGGCGAGCTGAGCGGCGAGAACGGGATCCTGTTCCGCCGGAACTCGCTCTCCGGCGCCGTCGAGGCCGTGCGCCGCGCCGGGGTGGGCGTCACCCTCAACGAGGCGCTGCACGCCTAGGAGCGCAGCGAACCGATCGCGAGGCCGAGCACGCGGCGGCGCTGCTCCTCGTCGTCGTAGGCGACCGCGCTCACACCGGCGATGAGCTTGACGACGTCGGCGATCGCGACGTCCGCCTTGACGGCGCCGTCCTCCTGCGCGCGCCGCAGCAGCGGCTCCCCCGCGCCCAGCATCACACCGCGGCACTCCGCGAACACCGTCGACTCCCGGTTCAGGCCGTCGAGCAGCACGTGCTTGGTGCCCACGTACTCGACGAAGCGGTCGAGCCACGCCTCGAACGCCTGCCGCGGCGGCAGGTCGGCGACCTCGTCGGCGGCGTCGGCGAGCGCGGCGACCTCGCGGAGGTAGAGCGTCTCGATGAGGTCGTCCCTGGTGGGGAAGTTGCGGTAGAGCGTGCCGATCCCCACGCCCGCCCGGCGTGCGATGTCCTCGAGCGAGGCGCCGGAGCCGTCCTCGGCGAACGCCTCGCGCCCTGCCGCGACGAGGGCGTCGAAGTTCCGCGCGGCGTCGGCGCGGCGCGGTCGCCGCTCCTCCAGCGTCGTCGTCGCCCGGTTCTGGCCGCCCATCGTGCCGTCCTTCCAAAAAGTCTCGGAAGACCCCTTGCAAAACGGAGGGACCCTCCGGTAATCTCAATCCGGAGGCATCCTCCGTTCGGAGGTCTCCCTCCACTTTACCCCTCTTCTCCAGGCTCCGGAAGGGAACTCATGTCCCGCTCATCCACTTCGATCCTGGTCGCGATCGCCGTGGCGGTCTCCTCCATCGCGCTTCTTCAGAACCTCGTCATCCCGCTCGTGCCCCTCATCCAGGCGGAGTTCGGCGTCACCGCGGATGCGGCCAGCTGGACCATGACCGCATGGCTGATCGCCGCCGCTGTCGCGACGCCCACGCTCGGACGCGTCGGCGATCTGCGCGGCCGGCGCACGACCTTCCTCATCACCCTGGGCGTCACCGCGGCCGGCGACGTGCTCGCCGCGATCGCCCCGACGCTCGAGGTGCTCATCGTCGCCCGTGTGCTGCAGGGCGTCGGCGGCGCCCTGTTCCCCCTGGCCTACGGTCTCCTCCGCGACGCCCTGCCCCGCGAACGCGTGACCGGGGCGATCGGCGTGGTGAGCGCCGTCATCGGCATCGGCGGCGCCGCGGGCACGGTGCTCGCCGGCCCGCTGGCCGATCTTGTCGGCTGGCGCGGCACGTTCGCCGTCCCCTTCCTGGTGGCGGCGCTCGGCGCCTTCCTCACCCTCGCCGCGGTCCGCGACAGCGGCGTCCGCGCGCAGGGACGGGTCAACACGCTCTCCTCCGTGCTGCTCTCCGCCTGGCTCGTGGCGCTGCTCGTACCTCTCAGCACGGGCTCGCGCTGGGGCTGGACGTCGCCGGCCGTGCTCGCGCTGTTCGCCGTCGCCGCCCTCGCGTTCGCCGCCTGGATCGTCAGCGAGCTCCGCGCGAAGGAACCCCTCGTGGATCTCCGCCTCCTGGCCTCGCCGGCGATCTGGCCGGTGAACGCGGCATCGCTCCTGATCGGGGCCGGCGTCTTCGCGTTCTGGGGCTACCTGCCGCAGTTCCTCGAGCTGTCCACGTCCGCCGGCGGTGCGGGTCTCACCGTGCGCGACGCCGGGCTCATGCTCGTCCCGATGCTCATCGGCATGAGCGGCGTCGGCTTCGCCACCGGTGCGCTGAACCGCATCCTGTCGCTGCGCACCCTGCTGATCACCGGATCGGTGCTCATGGGCCTCTCCGGCGCGTCCGCCGCCCTCGCGCACTCGGCGCCGTGGCAGCTGGCCCTGGCCGGCGCGGGCTTCGGGATCGGATGCGGGCTGGCGTACGCGGCCTCCGCGGGAATCGTCGTGCAGAGCGTGCCCGCCGCGGTCACCGGCGTCGCGACCGGCGTGAACGCGAACCTCCGCACGATCGGATCGGCGATCGGCTCGGCCGCGACCGGCGCGATCGTGTTCGGCGCTGCCCCGCACGGCACCGGCTCCGGCTTCGCCACCGCGTGGGGGCTCGTCGCCGTCGCGACGCTCCTTGCGGGTGCGATCGTCTGGGTGGTGCGCACCCGCCCCGCGGTCACCACCTCGGCGACCGCGCTTCCCGAGCTCGTCGACGCCTGAACCGAGGATCGGGGGATCCAGGATATGATGGACGGGATGTCGGATCTTCCGGCATCTCGTCGCCATCCCGGATCCCCTGGATTCGATCCCTGGAAGCGGAGCCCTGCTCCCCCTCGCGATCCGGTTCTCGAGCGGCGACCTCTCGCGTCGAACAGACGCCCGTATGCGGCCGGACGATCCGGTCCAGGAGATATCCATGCCTACCTTCCTCGATCTCGGCGTGCCCGCCGAGCTCGCCGCCGTGCTCGAAGCCGACGGCAAGACCGAAGCGTTCCCGATCCAGCAGGGCACCCTGCCCGACTCCCTCGCCGGCCGCGACCTGCTCGGCCGTGGCCGCACCGGCAGCGGCAAGACCCTCGCCTTCGCGATCCCGCTCGTGGCGCGGCTGTCCGGAGCCAAGGCCCGGCCGCAGCACCCGCGCGGCCTCGTGCTCGCGCCGACCCGCGAGCTCGCCTCGCAGATCGCCGCGACCATCGCGCCGCTGGCCAAGGCCGCGAACCTGCGCGTGACCACGGTCTTCGGCGGAGTCAGCCAGCGGCCCCAGGAGGAGGCGCTGCGCCGCGGCGTCGACATCGTGGTGGCCTGCCCCGGCCGCCTCGAAGACCTCATGAAGCAGGGCGTCGTGCGCCTCGACGAGGTGCGGATCACCGTGCTCGACGAGGCCGACCACATGGCCGACCTCGGCTTCCTCCCCGGCGTGACCCGCATCCTGAACGCGACGCCGAAGGACGGCCAGCGCCTGCTCTTCAGCGCCACGCTCGACAACGGCATCGACGTGCTCGCGCGCCGATTCCTGCCCAACCCGGTCAGCCACGAGGTCGACGAGTCCAGCGTGCCGGTGGGCGAGATGACCCACCGCGTGCTCGAGGTCGCCGACGCCGACGTCAAGAAGGTGCTCGTGCAGACGCTCGCCTCCGGCGCCGGCCGACGCATCCTGTTCACCCGCACGAAGCACCAGGCCAAGAAGCTCGCCAAGGTGCTCACCACGGCCGGCATCCCCTCCGTGGACCTGCACGGCAACCTCTCCCAGGGAGCCCGCGAGCGCAACCTCGCGGCGTTCTCCGGCGATCCGGCCGACGGCGGCGTGCGCGTGCTCGTGGCGACCGACGTGGCCGCCCGCGGTGTGCACGTCGATGACGTCGACCTCGTCGTGCACGTGGATCCGCCGGCCGAGCACAAGGCGTACCTGCACCGCTCCGGTCGCACGGCGCGCGCGGGCGCGGCGGGCACGGTCGTCACCTTGCTGCTGCCCGAGCAGCGCCGCGACGTGAAGGACCTGCTGCGCAAGGCGAAGATCACCGCGGCCATCGAACCGGTCTCCGCGACCTCCCCTGCCGTGGCCGAGCTCGTCGGCGAGACCGCCGCGTACGTGAAGCCCGCACCGGCCCAGCAGCCGCAGCGTCAGGCGCCGAAGAAGAAGCCCGCCCCGCAGGCGCAGAACCGGCAGCCCCAGGGACAGCGCCGCGCGGCCGGAGCCAGCGACGCCTCGGCTCCCGCTCCCGCCCGGCGCCGCCGCCGTCGCTCGTCGCGCCCGCAGGGCACGCCGACCGGCCGCTGACCGCTTTCGCCGACCGCCTCCTGACCAGCTCCTGACCGCGAGACTCCAACTCCGCGACGAGACTGCAGTAATTAGCCGCATTCTCGTCGCCCAGATGGAGTCTCGCGGACTTTGAGCCGCCGGAGACGAAGAAAGGGGGATCCGAATCGGATCCCCCTTTCTTGTGCGCCGACTCAGCTGCGGCGGAACTCGCGCTCGCGCGACCCCGTGTACAGCTGCTGCGGGCGGCCGATCTTGGTCTGCGGGTCGAGGTTCAGCTCGCGCCACTGCGCCAGCCAGCCGGGCAGGCGACCGATCGCGAACAGCACCGTGAACATGCGGGTCGGGAAGCCCATCGCCTTGTAGATCACGCCGGTGTAGAAGTCGACGTTCGGGTACAGGCGGCGCTCCTGGAAGTAGTCGTCCGCGAGAGCGATCTCCTCGAGCTCCTTCGCCAGGTCGAGAAGCGGATCCGTGACGCCGAGCTCGGTGAGCACCTCGTCGGCGGCGGCCTTGACGAGCTTGGCGCGCGGGTCGTAGTTCTTGTAGACCCGGTGCCCGAAGCCCATGAGCTTCACGCCGTCTTCCTTGTTCTTCACCCGCTCGACGAAGCGCTGCACGCTCTGACCCGAGTCGCGGATCTGGCCGAGCATGGTCAGCACGGCCTCGTTGGCGCCGCCGTGCAGCGGTCCGGAGAGCGCCTGGATCCCGGCGGAGATCGACGCGAACTGGTTCGCCCCGGTGGAGCCCACCAGGCGCACCGTGGAGGTGGAGGCGTTCTGCTCGTGGTCCTCGTGCAGGATCAGCAGCAGCTCGAGCGCCCGCGACATGACGGGGTTGATCTCGTAGGGCTCGCTGTGCACGCCGAAGTTGAGCTTGAGGAAGTTGTCCACGAAGCTCAGCGAGTTGTCCGGGTAGAGGAACGCCTGGCCGACGCTCTTCTTGTGCGCGTACGCCGCGATCACCGGGAGTTTGGCGAGCATGCGCACCATGTTCAGCTCGACGTGCTCCGGGTTGTTCACGTCCGTCTCGCCCTCGTAGTACGTCGAGAGGGCCGCAACCGCGCTCGACAGCACCGACATGGGGTGCGCCGTGTGCGGCAGTGCGGAGAAGAAGTGCTTGAGATCCTCGTGCAGCAGCGTGTGCCGACGGATCTTCTCGTCGAACTCCGCCAGCTCCGTAGCGCTCGGCAGCTCGCCGTAGATGAGCAGCCAGGCGACCTCGAGGTAGGAGCAGGAGTTGGCGATCTGCTCGATGGGATAGCCGCGGTAGCGCAGGATCCCCTTGTCTCCGTCGATGAACGTGATCTCCGACTTGGTGGAGGCCGTGTTCACGAAGCCGTAGTCGAGACCGGTGTGGCCGGTCTGCCTGGTCAGAGTGGAGAAGTCGATGCTGGCGTGCCCGTCGGTGCCATGCAGGATCGGGAACTCCGCGGTCTTGTCGCCTACTGTCAGCGTTGCCTTCGTAGGCCGCTCGCCCGCTGCGCTCACGCAGACCTCCTCATGCGTCTGTCTCGTGTGGGGGATGCGCGATCCGTGCCGGTGGGCCCGTGATCGCGTCGCTCATACAGCCTAGTCCGCGCGCAGACCTACTGTGAAAACGACCAAGAGTGATGCCCGGGGCCCTGTGGAAACCTACGAAGCCATTCCGCGCAGGCGCGCCGCGGCCGCCTCGATCCGCTCGAGCGGCGCCGTCAGCGAGAGCCGCACGTGCTGCGGAGAGTGCTCTCCGTAGAACGGCCCTGGACCGGCCAGGATCCCGAGGTCGGCGAGCACGCCCATGGACTCCCAGGCGTCGCGGCCCTGGGTGACCCACAGGTACAGGCCGGCCTCCGAGCCGTCGATCCGGAAGCCCGCATCGAGGAGCGCCGGCCGCAGCACGTCGCGCCGCTGCCGGTAGCGCTCCTTCTGCGCCGCCACGTGCTCGTCGTCGCGCAGGGCGACGGCCATGGCGTGCTGCACGGGCGCGGGCGGCATGAGGCCGAGGTGCTTGCGGGCGGTGAGGATCTCCCCCACCACGCGGGCGCAGCCGGCGACGAATGCGGCCCGATAGCCGGCGAGGTTGGACTGCTTGCTGAGCGAGTACACGCTGAGCAGGCCCGCCCTGGTCCCTCCCGTGACGCGCGGGTCCAGCACGGAGGGCACGGGCTCCGTGGCCCACGGACCGTCCCAGCCGAGCTCGGCGTAGCACTCGTCGCTCGCGAGGATGGCGCCCAGCTCGCGCGCCCGTCCCACCGCCGCGGCGAGCTCGTCGACGCTCCAGGTGCGTCCGTCCGGGTTGCCGGGGGTGTTGATCCAGATGAGCTTGGCGCCCTCGGGCCAGAGCGCGGGATCGTCCTCGCTCACGACCGTCGCGCCGACGACCTGCGCACCGACCGCGTAGGTCGGGTAGGCGACGCGCGGCTGCACCACGATGTCGCCGGCGCCGAGCCCGAGCAGCGTCGGCAGCAGCGCCACGAGCTCCTTGGAGCCGATCGTGGGCATCACGTTGTCCACGCGCAGATCGGGCACGCCACGGCGCCGCGCGTACCAGTCCACGATCGCCTCGCGCACGGCCGGGGTGCCGACCGTCTGCGGATAGGAATGCGCGTCGGTCGCTTCGGCGAGCGCATGGCGGATGATCTCGGGCGTCGGATCCACCGGGGAGCCGATCGCGAGGTCGACGATGCCGTCGGGGTGCGCGGCCGCACGCTCACGGAACGGGGTGACCGCGTCCCAGGGGTAGTCGGCGAGATCGCGGACGGACATGGCGGTGGCTACTCGCCCTGCGGCGGCAGCACGGCGATGACCGGGTGGTCGTGGTGGATCACGCCGACCTTGGCGGCCCCGCCAGGGGATCCGATCTCGTCGAAGAACTCGACGTTCGCCTTGTAGTAGTCCGCCCACTCCTCGGGGAGGTCGTCCTCGTAGTAGATCGCCTCGACAGGGCACACGGGCTCGCACGCGCCGCAGTCGACGCACTCGTCGGGGTGGATGTACAACGATCGCTCACCCTCGTAGATGCAGTCCACGGGGCACTCGTCGACGCAGGCACGATCCTTCACGTCGACGCAGGGAAGAGCGATCACATATGTCACGGATCCAGTCTACGACCCGTCGGCGGACGCTTCTCCCGCCACCCGCCCTCGAGCCGCCTGCTCCTGCTGGAGACGGCGGATCCGCGAGAAGTCCGGCCAGGCGGCGACCAGGAGCACCATCACGGCGACGGTCCACGTCCAGGTCACGCCCAGCAGATCGTTCGGAACGATGACCGAGCCGCCGGGTCCGCGACCCGAGATCACGACCATGCCCAGGAGCATTCCCAGACCCGTCGCGAGCGCACCCCAGCGGTCGTGGAGCAGCAGCCGCACCGCGAGGAGCATCCCGCCGCACGCGATGGCGCCGAGCACCAGGCCGGCCCAGGGCAGTCCCCAGACCGAGGTCGCGTGCGTGACCGTCGTCGCGAGGCCGAACACCGCCCCCACCACGAACAGGGCCACCCACGACAGCGCTCTGCCGAGCCAGGATTCACGCACGGTCCGAGCTTACGCGGCCCACCCTAGGAGCCGCAGGAGAGCCGCGACGACCGCGGCGGCGATCACCACGACGAGGAACGACTGCCGCAGCAGCAGGAGGCCCGCCGCGACGAGCACTGCGGGCACCCTCGCGTCCACGACGATGTGAGGACCGGCCGCGAGCGTCTGCACCGCCACGAGGGCGGCCAGCAGCGCGACCGTCAGCAGGTCGGTGATCCGCGCCGGCCGCGGGGCCTCGAGCACCGACGCCGGCACGAGATAGCCCGCGCCCTTGAGCGCCAGGCAGCCGATGGCGGCCAGCAGCACGGCGTTCCACAGGGTCATGCCGCCTCCTCCCCTGGCGTCCGGACGACGCTCTTCGGCGCGAACCAGTTGAACCAGCCGACGACGATCGCGACGAACGCCGCGACGAGCACCGGAAGGCCGGGGATCAGCACAGGGGTGAGCACCGTGGCGACGGCGGCGGCCGCGATGCCGACCGCGATGGCCTGACGCTTGCGCAGGCGCGGCCACAGCAGCGCGAGGAATGCCGCAGCGGCCGCCGCATCCAGTCCATAGGTCTTCGGATCCCCCAGCACGTCGCCCAGCAGCGCACCGAGCAGGGTCGTCAGATTCCAGCCGAGATAGATTCCGACACCGGTGATCCAGAACCCGACGCGGCGCGCACGCGGCGAGCGCTGCGCGAGCGACACGGCAGTGGACTCGTCGATCGTGAACGGAGCGGCGAGACCGCGCCGGAGGGCCCCGCGTCCGATCACCGGCGACATCCGCATGCCGTAGGCGACGTTGCGTACGCCCAGCAGCAGCGCGGAGGCGATCGCGGCGGGTGCGGCGGCGAGACCGCCCGCCCCGATCACGCCCACGAAGGCGAACTGCGATCCGCCGGTGAACATCAGCAGGCTGAGCACGCACGTCTGCCAGACGTCGAAGCCGCTGGCGACCGCGAGCGCGCCGAAGGAGATGCCGTACGCGCTCGTCGCGAGGGCGACGCCGAACGCCTCCCGGCGCGCGATGCGCACCTCGGCGGCGACGTCGTCCTCGTGGCCGTTCTCGATCGTTCGCTCCTCTGAACGCATGACGATCATTGTGAACAAGGGCAAATCGTTTGTCAAGGTGAACGATCGTTTGGAATACTGGCCGCATGGATGATCTCCGCGAGCGCATCTCCCGGTCCCTGCGTCGAGAGCGCGAGGCGGCGGGAATCTCCGTCTCCGAGCTCGCCCGCCGCGCGGGCATCTCGAAGGCGACGGTGTCGCAGCTGGAGAACGGATCCTCTGGCCCCAGCGTGGAGACGCTGTGGGCGATCGCCGACGCGCTCGGGGTCCCGTTCGCCGCGTTCGTCGAAGAGCGCACGAACGCCCCGACCCTGATCCGCGCCGGTGACCACGCCGGCGTGCCCTCGGCCGCGGCGCCGTATCTGGCGACTCTCATCGCGGCCTGTCCCCCGGGCGCCCGCCGCGACCTGTACATCATCCAGGCGGAGCCGGGCGAACCACGCCGCTCGCAGCCGCACCACGTGGGCACCACGGAGCACGTGGTGCTGATCAGCGGACGCGCCCTGATCGGGCCCGCGGACGCCTCCGAGGAGCTCTGCCCCGGCGACTACCTCTCCTACCCCGGAGACGCCTCCCACGTGTTCGAGGCCCTCGAGCCCGGCACATCCGCGGTGCTCATCTCCGAACTGCGCTGAGCCGCGTTGCGCGCCGCACGCCAGGACACGGCGCGCGAACGCCCGGCGCGCGAAACGGCCCGCCTGCCGGAGCAGACGGGCCGTTTTCGAGCATCGAAGACTCAGGCGTTGGCGTCCTGGCGCTTCAGGCGCGCGGTCTCACGCGCACGGGTGGTCTGGTCCAGCGCCACCTTGCGGATGCGCACGGCCTCCGGGGTGACCTCCACGCACTCGTCGTCACGGGCGAACTCGAGGCTCTCCTCGAGCGTCAGCAGGCGCGGGGGCGTCATCGACTCGAAGGTGTCGGAGCTCGCGGCACGCATGTTCGTGAGCTTCTTCTCCTTGGTGATGTTCACGTCCATGTCGTCGGCGCGCGAGTTCTCACCGATCACCATGCCCTCGTAGACCTCCTGGGTCGGCTGGACGAAGAACGACATCCGCTCCTGCAGCGCGATCATCGCGAACGGCGTGACGACGCCCATGCGGTCGGCGACGATCGAGCCGTTCTGGCGAGTCGTGATCTGGCCGGCCCACGGCTCGTAGCCGTGCGAGATCGCGTTGGCGATACCCGTGCCGCGGGTCGTGGTGAGGAACTCGGTGCGGAAGCCGATCAGGCCGCGCGACGGGACGACGAACTCCATGCGCACCCATCCGGTGCCGTGGTTCGACATGCCCTCCATGCGGCCCTTCCGGGCCGCGAGCAGCTGGGTGATCGCGCCGAGGTACTCCTCGGGCGCGTCGATCGTGAGGTGCTCGAACGGCTCGTGGGTCTTGCCGTTCACCTGCTTCGTGACCACCTGGGGCTTGCCGACGGTGAGCTCGAAGCCCTCACGACGCATGTTCTCGACGAGGATGGCCAGCGCCAGCTCACCGCGGCCCTGCACCTCCCAGGCGTCCGGACGTCCGATGTCGACGACCTTGAGCGAGACGTTTCCGATCAGCTCGCGGTCGAGGCGATCCTTCACCATGCGCGCGGTGAGCTTGTGGCCCTTGACCTTGCCCATGAGCGGCGAGGTGTTGGTGCCGATCGTCATCGAGATGGCGGGGTCGTCGACGTGGATCTGCGGCAGCGGACGGACATCCTCCGGGTCGGCGATGGTCTCGCCGATCGTGATGTCCTCGAAACCGGCGATCGCGACGATGTCGCCGGGGCCGGCCTCTTCCGCGGGGTAGCGCTCGAGCGCGCGGGTCTTCAGCAGCTCCGTGACGCGGGCGTTGCTGGTGGAGCCGTCCGCGCGCACCCAGGCGACGGTCTGACCCTTCTTGAGGGTGCCGTTGAAGACGCGCAGCAGCGCGAGGCGGCCGAGGAACGGCGAGGAGTCGAGGTTCGTGACCCACGCCTGCAGCGGCGCCTCGTCGTCGTAGGCCGGGGCCGGCACGTGCTCGAGGATCGCCTCGAACAGCGGCTCGAGGTCCTCGTTGTCCGGCAGCGCGCCGTTCTCCGGGCGGTTGTGCGACGCAGCGCCGGCGCGGCCGGAGGCGTACACCACGGGCACGTCGAGCAGCGCGTCGACGTCGAGGTCGGGCACGTCGTCGACGAGGTCGGACGCGAGGCCCAGCAGCAGGTCGTGCGCCTCCTCCTCGACCTCGGCGATGCGCGCGTCGGGACGGTCGGTCTTGTTCACCAGCAGGATCACCGGGAGCTTCGCCTCGAGCGCCTTGCGCAGCACGAAGCGGGTCTGCGGAAGCGGGCCCTCGCTCGCGTCCACGAGCAGCACCACGCCGTCGACCATGGACAGACCGCGCTCGACCTCGCCGCCGAAGTCGGCGTGGCCCGGGGTGTCGATCACGTTGATCGTGATCGGGCTCTCGGCGTGGATGCCGTTGTAGGTGATCGCCGTGTTCTTAGCGAGGATCGTGATGCCCTTCTCACGCTCCAGGTCGTTGGAGTCCATCGCGCGCTCTTCGACGTGCGCGTGCTCCCCGAAGGAACCGGTCTGGCGGAGCATGGCGTCCACGAGCGTGGTCTTGCCGTGGTCGACGTGCGCGACGATGGCGACGTTGCGGAGATCGGAACGGAGGGCGTGCGCCATGAAGGAATCCAATGCAGCTGGGGTTTCGCCCGGGATTCCGGACTCTTCAGGATACATCACCGCTCCTGGACGTCCTCTGCGCGGCGACGCGTACGCTCATCGCATGAGGATCGCCCTGCCGCTCGACCCGCCGGACGCCCCGTCCAGTAAGCGCCTCGGGTGGGAGATGGCGATCGTGCTCGGCCTCGGGCTCGGGCAATCCGCCGTGTACGCGATCGTCCAGCTCCTGGACCGTCTGTCCCTCTCGACCCCTCTCGCGGACCAGACGGCGACGCTGAATCCGTCGCAGTCCAGCCGCGAGCTGTTCGACTTCCTCTACCAGGTGCTCGGGATCGGGTTCTCCGTCGTCCCGGTTCTGCTGGTGTGCTTCCTGCTCTGGCGGCCGGCGCGCCCGCACCTCGGCGCGCTGGGGCTCGACGGCGCCCGCGTCGGCCGCGACACGGGCGGAGGTCTCCTGCTGGTGCTCGCGATCGGGATCCCCGGGCTCGCGCTCTACCTCACGGGGCGCGCGATGGGTCTGTTCGTCGCGGTGGATCCGGGAGCGCAGAGCGCGTACTGGTGGACGATCCCCGTGCTGCTGCTGTCCGCCGCACGCGCCTCCGTGCAGGAGGAGTTCGTGGTGCTGGGATACCTCTTCGCCCGGCTGCGCCAGCTCGGCTGGGGCCCGTGGACGATCATCCTCGCCACCTCCGTGCTGCGCGCGAGCTATCACCTGTACCAGGGACCCGGCGCGTTCATCGGGAACCTGGGCATGGGCCTGCTGTTCGGCTTCCTGTTCCTGCGCACCGGCCGGCTCCTGCCGTTCCTCGTCGCGCACTTCCTCATCGACGCGGCGGTGTTCGTCGGCTACCCCTGGGCCGCGTCGACGTGGCCGGCCCTGTTCGGCCTGCCCGCGCACTGACGCGCGCCCGCCCGCGCCCGGGGCTCTCTTGACCGCGAGACTCCAACTGGGCAACGAGACTGCGGCTGATACGCGCAGTCTCGTCGCGGAGTTGGAGTCTCGCGGTCAGATGCGGCTGGCGCTCGCTTCGATCCGCACAGACGGGTCGGGAGGGAGGTTCTGCACGGGTCTCGTGGGGCGAGAACCATCGGGGGCGCGGTTCGCAGAGGATCGGCGCATGCCGAAGTCGACTCTCGCGCCAGGACTTGCACCTTCTCCGACCGAGCTGATGCGTTCGCACGGCGCGGCGAACACGACCGTCCTCGACCGGGCCTGGCGGCAGGGCGAACTCATCCGCGTCGTCCCGGGCGTCTACGCACCGGTCGGAGGATGGGAGGCACTGGCTCCCTGGGACCGCTATCTGGCCCGAGTGCATGCCGTGAGCCTCGCCAACCCTGGGTTCGTGTTCTGCGGCGCGACTGCGGCTGCTCTCCGCGGAGTGTTCCTGGGACGGCAACACGATCCCGTCCTCATCCTGGATCCCGATCGCACCAGCCGCGTCTCGGGCGTCGTCCGCGTTCTCACCTCCGCCGACCAGCGCGCGATCGACGAGATCGACGGGATCCGGCTGACGTCGGCTGCCGACACCGCCGTCGATGTCGCCCGCGCGTCGTCGCCCGGCGCCGGCCTCGCCTACGTCGACGCGCTGATGCGCCGTACGCCCCGCCTCACCGCCGCGCAGCTCCGCGCGATCAACGAGTCGCGCCTCTCGTCACGCAACCGGCGCAGGGCCCGATGGGCTCTCGACCGGGCGACCGGCGTTCCCGAGAGCGTGCTCGAATCGCTCAGCCTTGCCGCGATGGAGTTCGCGGGCTTCGAGCTGCCGGAGACCCAGGTGACGTTCCTCATCGATGGTGCCGAAGACCGGATCGACTTCTTCTGGCGTTCGCGGGACCTCATCGGCGAGGCGGACGGCGCCGTCAAGTACACCGGCGAGCTCGGCGACCCGACGAAGGCGATCGTCAAGGAGAAGCGCCGAGAAGCCAGGCTCCTGCGCCGCGCCTCGCACCGGATCCGATGGGGTTGGCCCGAGTTGCGAGAGGTGGATCCGCTCATCGACATCCTCCGCACAGCACGCGTACCGCGCCCGCTCCCGGCCGACCCGTTCCTGCTGGCCTCGCTCCGCGACGCCCTGCACTGACCTCGACGCCCCGCGTTGACCTCGACGCCCCGCGTTGACCGCGAGACTCCAACTGGGCGACGAGACTGCACCCAAACAGCGCAGTCTCGTCGCGGAGTTGGAGTCTCGCGGTCAGAGAAAGGGCGCGGTCAGCGGGTGACGGCGACGGAAATCGCGGCCCAGCCGAGGATCACGACGAGGGCGACGATCGCGGGCCAGTCCCAGCTGCGGCGGATCGGGGCGTCGACGCCCTCCCCCGCGGCACCGGCGGGCCGCTCCACCCCCTTCTCCCAGCGGGTGCGCACCTCGGTGAGCACCTGCAGGCTCTGCGGTACCTTGAGCTCTCCGGAGCGTCTCGCCTGCCGCGGCGCTTGGATGCGGCCCGGACCGCCCCAGCAGGAGAGCTTCCGATCGTCGTCGAGGGCGAAGTCCAGCTGCCAGCGCAGGTCGACATCGGTGACCCGTCGCCAGCCGAAGGCGGTACGGCGCAAGAAGTTCTGCACTCTCGCGCCGTCCTCGTCGACATGCACCATCGAGACCACGCTGATCACGTAGATCAGCCAGAGGACGAGCAGTACCCACGGGGCGTACAGCAGCATCTGCGCCCAGCTGCTGCGCATGACCGCGTCACCGAGCACGAAGACGGCCAGCAGGGCGCAGACCACCAGAACGGCGATGCCCGTGGGCGCGCGGTAGGTCCGCGCGCCCACGGGCATGTGATCCATCGACCTCACGCGCCGCCGCTGCCCAGGGCGATCGAGGCGCCGGGAATCGCCTGCAACAGCCGATCCGTGTACTCCTGCTGCGGGTTGGCGAAGATCTCGTCGACGGTTCCCTGCTCGACGACCTTGCCCTTCTCCATCACACACACGAGGTCGCTCGATACACGCACGACCGCGAGGTCGTGCGTGATGAACAGATAGGTGAGGTCGAGCTCGTGCTGCAGGTCTGCGAGCAGCTTCAGCACCTGGTCCTGCACGAGCACATCGAGCGCGGAGACCGCCTCGTCGAGCACGACGATGTCGGGCTTGAGAGCCAGAGCGCGCGCGATCGCGACGCGCTGGCGCTGACCGCCGGACAGCTCGTTCGGGTATCGCGAGGCGAGCACTCGCGGCAGCGACACCTGATCCAGCAGCTCCAGCACCCGCTCCTGACGAGAGGCACGGTCTCCGATGTTGTGGATGTCGAGCGGCTCCGCAATGGTGTTGCCGATGTTGCGCAGCGGATCCATGGACCCGTACGGATCCTGGAACACGGGTTGCATCCGCCGGCGCAGGCCGAAAGCCTGACCGAACGACAGCCGCGAGACGTCCTTGCCGTCGATCTCGATCGTGCCGGACGTCGGCTCCTCGAGTTTCAGCACCATCTTCGCGACCGTCGACTTGCCGGAACCGGACTCGCCGACGAGAGCGAGCGTCTTGCCCTTCGGGATCTCGAAGGAGACGTTGTCGACAGCACGGAACGGCACGCTGCGGAACTGCCCCTGACGAATGGAATAGTCCTTCGTCAGGCCTGCCACCCGCACCCGCGGCGTTCCGTCGAACAGGTCTTTCTCGGTCTGCACGCCGCGGTCCTCGACCACGGCCTGGATCCGCTGAGACGCGACACTCGGTGCCGCGGCCACGAGCCTGCGCGTGTACGGATGCTGCGGATTCTCCAGGATCTCCCGGCTGGGCCCGGACTCGACGATGTTGCCGTTGTTCATCACGATGATCTTCGAGGCGCGCTCAGCGGCGAGCCCGAGGTCATGCGTGATGAGCAGCACCGCAGTGCCCTTCTCCGTCGTCAGCCTGGCGAGGTGATCGAGGATCACGCGCTGCACCGTCACGTCGAGAGCCGAGGTCGGCTCGTCGGCGATCAACAGCTTCGGATCGGCCGCCAGGCCGATGCCGATCAGCGCGCGCTGCCGCATTCCACCCGAGAACTGATGAGGGAACTGGTGCAGTCGACTCGCGGCGTCCGCGAGGCCCGCCTGCTGCAGCACCTCGATCGCGCGTGCCTTGACAGCGGCACGGCTGGTGGCGATGCCGTTGGCACGGATCGCCTCCTTCACCTGGAAACCGATCGACCACACCGGGTTGAGGCTCGCCATCGGATCCTGCGGCACGAAGCCGATGTCACGTCCGCGGACGTGCTCCATCCCGCGCCGGCCGAGCTGCGTGAGCTCTCGGCCGTCGAGGGTGATCGACCCTTCCGTGACGCGTCCGGTTCCCGGGAGCAGGTCGATGATCGCTGTCGCGGTCGTCGACTTGCCGGATCCCGACTCCCCCACGATCGCGACGGTCTCGCCGGCGTAGACGTCGAACGACACGCCGTGCAGGACCTCGCGGAGCCCTTCCTGACCCTTGAACGCAACCTTGAGGTCGCGCACGGTGAGGACGGGGGCCTGACTGTTCTGTGCGGGAGTGCTCATCGAAGTGCCCTCGCCTTCGGGTCGAGGGCGTCGCGGATCAGCTCGCCCAGAGTGACGAACGCGAGCACCGCGAAGGTGAGCGCGATCGACGGATAGATGAGTGCCATCGGAGCGATCTGCAGGGCGGCCTGCGCCCCGCTGATGTCATTGCCCCAGGAGACCACGTCGCTGCCGAGGCCGACGCCGAGGAACGACAGCGTCGCCTCTGCGACGATGGCCGAGGCGAGCCCGAGGGTCGCGACGACGAGCAGCGGAGCGATCGCGTTGGGCATCACGTGGCGGAGGAGGATCCGGAACTTGCCGAGCCCGAGCGCCTTGGATGCCATCACGTAGTCCGCCTGTTTCACCCGGAGGATCTCCGCTCGCACCACGCGTGCGGTCGATGCCCAGGCGAATCCACCGATCGCCAGGGCGAGGGTCCAGACGTTGCGGTAGTCGTGAAGCACGGTCATCACGACGATCGCCGCGAGGATGTACGGGATCGCGAAGAAGATGTCCCCGATCCGGGACAGGAGCGAATCGAGCCAGCCCCCGTAGAAGCCGGCGATCGCACCCATGATGAGACCGATCACCGCACTGAGCGTCGTGGCGATCACACCGACCGCGAGCGAAGTGCGCGCGCCCCAGATCACACGCGAGTAGATGTCGCAGCCCTGGAAGTTGTACCCCAGCGGGTGACCGGCGGCCGGACCCTCGTTGCTGAACATGAGATCGCATTTGGTCGGGTCGAACTGCGCGAACACCTGCGGCACGATCGCCGCGACGAGGAAGAGCAGCGCCAGGACCGAGGCGATCCAGAACAACGGCCGACGGCGGAGGTCCTGCCAGGCGTCCCGCCACAAGTTGCTGGGCTTGTCCGCGATGCGAACGGCGTCGACCGAGATCGTCTCGGTCTCGACCGGCGCGACGTAGTGCGCAATGTTGGTGGGCTCAGGCATAGCGGATCCTCGGGTCGAGCAGGCCGTACAGCAGGTCGATGACGAGGTTGACCAGCACGTACAGGATGACGAACACAGTCACGAAGGAGACGACCGTCGGGCCCTCGCCTCGCACTGCGGCCTGGTAGAGCGTGTTGCCGACACCGGGAACGTTGAAGATGCCCTCGGTCACGGTGGCTCCGACCAGAAGAACACCGAAGTTCGTCGCGGAGTTGGTGATCACGGGGATCAGCGAGTTCCTCAGCACGTGCACGGGGATGACGCGTCGGCGCGGCAGTCCCTTTCCGTACGCGGTGCGCACCCACTCCTGGTTCAGCGTGTCGATGGTCGAGGAGCGCATGAGGCGCATGCTGACCGCGAACAGGCTGAAGCCGAGCACGAGTGCGGGAAGCCACAAGCCGCCCCAGCCGTTGTCCGCTCCCACCGTGGGGCTGAACCAGCCGAGCTGCAGGGCGAAGAAGTACTGCGCGATGAAGCAGAGCACGAAGATCGGAATCGACAGCGCGATGAGGGCGACCACCAGCGAGGTGTTGTCGAAGAGCTTGCCCTTACGCAGTGCCGCGATCGTGCCGATGATGATCGCGAGGGTGAACTCGATGGCGATCGCCATCACGGCCAGTCGGCCCGTGACGGGGAGCGTTTCAGCGAGCACTTCAGTCACGGGACGACCGGAGTAGGTCATCCCGAGGTTCCCCTGGAAAACCCCCGTGATGTAGTACCAGTACTGCACGATGAACGGGTCGTTCAGGTGGTACTGCTCGCGCAGCGCCTGAACGATGGCGGGGTTCGGCGTGCGGTCGCCGAAGAGGGCGAGAATCGGGTCGCCGGGCATGGCGAACACGAGGAAATAGATGAGCAGTGTGGCTCCGAAGAAGACCGGGACCACCTGCAGCAGACGTTTCAGAATATATCCGAGCATCCGCCGTCCTTTCTGGAGAAGGCCGTGACAGCGACAAGCCGCGAGGCGGTGACGTGTCCGTCACCGCCTCGCGGATATCACAGAGTCGTTACTTAGCGGCCTTGGTGATCTGATAGTACAGCGGAACCGAGTTCCACCCGAAGGTGACGTTCTGCACGCTCGTGCCGAAACCACCGGTCACGTTCGAGTACCACAGCGGGATCGCGGGGAGGTCCTTGAACAGGATCTCCTGCGCCTTCTTGAAGTCCTCGAGCTGCGCCTTCTGGTCGGGGTTGCCGATGCCATCGGAGATCGCCTTGTCGAAGTCGGCGCTGGTGTAGTCGCCATCGTTCGAGCCGGCGCCGGTCGCGTACAGCGGGCCCAGGAAGTTGTACATACCCGGGTAGTCCGCCTGCCAGCCGGAGCGGGCCGCGGTCTTGATCGTGCGGTTGGTGACCTCGGTGCGGATCTGCGCGAACGTCGGGTACGGAGCGCCCGACGCGTCGATTCCGAGGTTGTTCTTGATCGCGTTGGTCACGGCGTCGACCCACTCCTTGTGGCCGCCGTCGCTGTTGTACGCGATCTGGAAGGTTCCGCTCCACGGCGAGATCTTGTCGGCCTCGGCCCACAGCTCCTTCGCCTTCTTGGGGTCGTACTTCAGCACCTCGTTGCCGGGGATGTCGCTCGACCAGCCCGAGATGACCGGCGAGGTGAAGTCCTCGGCCGCCGTGCGGGTCCCGAAGAAGATCTTCTTGGTGATCTGCGCACGGTCGAACGCCATCGAGATGGCCTCGCGGCGCAGCTTGCCCTCCTCGCCAGAGAAGTGCGGCAGGAACTGACCGATCGTGAAGGACTGGAAGACAGCGGCCGGCTGGTTCACCGCGCGGTCGCCCAGGGTCTTCTGGAAGGTCGGCAGCGCCGTCGACGGCATCGCGTCGAGCACGTCGAGCTTGTTGCCCTGAAGGTCGGCGTATGCGGCCTCCTGCGTGGCGTAGAAGACGATGGTCAGGCCACCGTTCTGCACCTTGCGGGAACCCTGGTAGTCGTCGTTCTTGACGAGATCGATGCTGACGTTGTGCTGCCAGCCCTTCCCGCCGATCTTGTACGGACCGTTGCCGATGGGGGCCTCACCGAACTTCTTCATGTCGGTGAATGCGGAGTCCGGCAGCGGGTAGAAGGCCGAGTAGCCGAGACGCAGCGCGAAGTCCGATGCGGGCTTGTTCAGCGCGATCGTGAAGCTGTAGTCGTCGATCTTCTTCAGACCGGTCAGCGGGCTGTCGGCGTCGGCGTTGTAGCCCTCGATGTCCTCGAAGAAGTAGCTCGACAGCTGCTTGTTGGAAGCGAGCGCGCCGTAGTTCCAGGCCTTGATGAAGTTGTCGGCCTTGACCTCGGTGCCATCCGTGAACTTCTGACCCTGCTTGATCTTCACCGTGAGGTGCTGGGGGTCATCCGTCTTGATGGACTCGGCCATGTCGTTGACAGGCTTGCCCTTGGCGTCGTAGTAGACCAGGCCAGCAAAGATGCTGTCCAGGATCTTGCCGCCGCCGACCTCGTTGGTGTTGGTCGGAATCAGCGGGTTCTGCGGCTCAGAGCCGTTGGCGGTGATGATGGCAGCCGCATCGGTCTTGCCGGTGGCTCCACCTCCGGAGTTGTTTCCGGAGCCGCCCGAGCAGCCAGCGAGGGCGATGACGCCCGCCGCGAGCAGCCCGACAGCCGCGAGGGCGATCTTGTTGCGCTTCACGTTGTGTCCTCCTGTGGACAGTTGACAGCAATCTGCGCACTCGTCGTCGAGTGCTCAGGGATACCTGAGCCTAACCGCCGATCCGCCGATCGCACGAATGCGTACCGTTAACCGTTACTTACTGGTGACCTGACACGACGAGGCGCCCTGGGACCGTTCCCAGGGCGCCTCGTCGTACTTCCGGCTCGCGCGGTTCCTACAGCGCGAACGCCTCCACCGGCGGGCACGCGCAGACCAGGTTGCGGTCTCCGTACGCGTTGTCGATGCGGCGCACGGGCGGCCAGTACTTGCCCGCGATGAGCGCGTGCGTGGGGTACGCCGCCTTCTCACGGGTGTAGGCGTGGTTCCACTCGCCCATCAGCAGCGACGCCGCGGTGTGCGGTGCGTGCACGAGCGGGTTGTCGTCGGCCGGCCAGACTCCCGCGGCGACCTCGTCGGCCTCCGCCCTGATCTGGATCATGGCTTCCACGAAGCGCTCGAGCTCTGCGAGATCCTCCGACTCCGTCGGCTCCACCATGAGCGTGCCCGCCACCGGGAACGACATGGTCGGGGCGTGGAAGCCGTAGTCGATGAGGCGCTTGGCCACGTCGTCGACCGTGATCCCGGTCGCCTCCTTGAGCGGACGCAGGTCGAGGATGCACTCGTGCGCCACCCGGCCCTGCTCCCCCGAGTACAGCACGGGGTAGTGGTCGCCGAGGCGCGAGGCGACGTAGTTCGCCGCGAGCACCGCCGCCGCCGTCGCGTCGCGCAGGCCGTCGGCGCCCATCATCCGCACGTACGCCCACGAGATCGGGAGCACGCCGGCGGATCCGTACGGCGCCGCGGAGACAGGGCCTCCCTCGAAGACGTAGCCGCCCGCGTGCGCGGTGCGCTGCGCCTGCGGGTGTCCCGGCAGGTACGGCGCGAGGTGCGCCTTGGCCCCCACGGGGCCCACGCCGGGGCCACCGCCGCCGTGCGGGATCGCGAAGGTCTTGTGCAGGTTGAGGTGCGAGACGTCGCCGCCCAGGTCCCCGAACCGGGAGTAGCCGAGCAGTGCGTTCAGGTTCGCGCCGTCGATGTACACCTGGCCGCCCGCCGCGTGCACCGCCGCCGTGATGTCGAGCACGTCGTGCTCGTACACGCCGTGCGTCGACGGGTAGGTGATCATGAGCGCGGCGATCTCGTCGGCGTGCTGCGCGATCTTCGCGCGCAGGTCGTCGAGGTCGACGTTGCCCAGCTCATCAGTCGCGACGACGACCACCTTCATGCCGGCGAGCACCGCGGAGGCCGCGTTGGTGCCGTGCGCGGAGGACGGGATCAGGCACACGGTGCGGTGATCGTCGCCGTTCGCGAGGTGGTAGCCGCGGATCGCGAGCAGACCGGCGAGCTCGCCCTGCGATCCGGCGTTCGGCTGGAGGGAGACCGCGTCGTAACCGGTGACGTCGGCGAGCCAGGCCTCGAGCTGGTCGATGAGCTCGAGCGAGCCCTGGACGTCGGCCTCGGGGGCGAACGGGTGCAGCTGCGCGAACTCGGGCCAGGTGATCGCGGCCATCTCGGTCGCGGCGTTGAGCTTCATCGTGCAGGATCCGAGCGGGATCATGCCGCGGTCGAGCGCGTAGTCGCGGTCGGCGAGGCTCTTCATGTACCGCATCATGGCGGTCTCGGAGCGGTGCGCGTGGAACACGGGGTGCGTGAGGTACTCGTCCTGGCGGGCGAGGGCCGCGGGCACGCTCGTGACGGGGATGTAGGCGAACGAGCCCTCCCCCGCGCCGAACACCGTGGCCACGGCGAGGATGTCCTCGTAGGTCGTGGTCTCGTCGGCGGCGATGCTCACCGTGTCCGCGTCCACGGGGTTCAGCAGGATCCCCGCCGCGTGGGCGTCCGCGACGACCGCGTCGGCCCGGCCGGGAATGCGCACGGTGATCGTGTCGAAGTAGTCCGCGTGCACGATCTCGGCGCCGGCCTTCTCCAGCTGCGTGGCGAGGAAGCGCGCCTTCGAGGCGACACCGGAGGCGATCTCCTTGAGCCCCTCCGGGCCGTGGTACACCGCGTACATCGACGCTATGACGGCCAGCAGCACCTGCGCGGTGCAGATGTTCGACGTGGCCTTCTCGCGACGGATGTGCTGCTCGCGGGTCTGTAGCGCGAGGCGGTAGGCCGGGTGGCCGTCCGCGTCCTGCGAGACGCCGACGAGGCGACCCGGCAGCTGACGCTCCAGCCCCGAGCGCACGGCCATGTAGCCGGCGTGCGGGCCGCCGAAGCCCATCGGCACGCCGAAGCGCTGCGTGGTGCCCACGGCGACGTCCGCACCGAGCGAACCCGGCGAGGCGATCAGGGTGAGCGCGAGCAGGTCGGCCGCGACGACCGCGAGGCCGCCGGCGAGGTGCGCCGCGTCGATGACCGCGGAGGGATCCCAGATCCGCCCCGAGGCGCCCGGGTACTGCACGAACACGCCGAACAGGTCCTCGGGCAGCGTCTCGCCGCCGGCGAGATCGCGCTCGACGAGCTCGATCCCGAGCGCCGACGCACGGGTGGCGAGGAGCGCCTTGGTCTGCGGCAGCGCATCGGCGTCGACCACGAACGTGTGGGACGCGGCCTTGGATCCGCGCCGTGCGAGCAGCATTCCCTCCGCGACGGCGGAGGACTCGTCGAGCATGGACGCGTTCGCCGTGTCGAGGCCCGTGAGGTCGGACACCATCGTCTGGAAGTTGATCAGCGCCTCCAGGCGGCCCTGCGAGATCTCCGGCTGGTACGGCGTGTACGCCGTGTACCAGGAGGGGTTCTCCAGGACGTTGCGCTGGATCACGCTCGGCGTGAGCGTGCCGTAGTAGCCCAGGCCGATCATGGGGCGGTTGACCGTGTTGCGGTTCGCGAGCACGCGCAGCTCTGCGAGGGCCTCCGCCTCGCTCGCCGCGGCCGGCAGCACGCTGACACGGTCGGCGGCCGAGCGGATCGAGGCGGGGACGGCCTCGCGCATGAGGGCGTCGACGGGACGCTCGTCGGCGCCGTACGCGATGCCGATCGCGTCGAGCATCGCCCGCTGGGCGTCGGCGGTGGTGCCGATGTGACGGTCGAGGAACGCGGTCACTCTCAGCCCTCCGTGTGGGCGACGTAGGCGTCGCGGTCGAGGAGACCGTCGACGGCTCCCGCCGCGACCGAGATCTTGATCAGCCAGCCACCCTCGAACGGGGCGGAGTTGACGAGCGACGGGTCGTCGATGACGGCGTCGTTGATCTCGAGGACCGTGCCGTCGACCGGCGCGTAGAGCTCGGAGACCGACTTGGTCGACTCGGCCTCGCCGAAGACGTCGCCGCGGCTGAACGAGGTGCCGACGGCGGGCAGTTCGACGAAGACGATGTCGCCGAGGGCGTCGGCGGCGAAGTCGGTGATGCCGATGGTCGCGGACTCGCCGTCCACGGCGACCCACTCGTGCTCTTCGCTGTAGCGCAGGGTGTTCAGATCGGTCATTTCTTCCTCCGGTAGAAAGGCAGGGCGGTGATGGTCGCGGGGATCTTCGTTCCCCGGACATCGAGGAACAGGGGGACGGAGCCGTCGGCGACCGCGGGGTCGACGAAGGCCATGGCGATGGGGTGGCCGAGCGTGGGGCTCAGGGCGCCGCTGGTGATCTCGCCGATCACCGCACCGTCCTCGGTCACGACCGCGTACTCGGCGCGACCGGCACGGCGGCCCTCTGCAGCCAGACCGACGAGAACGCGCGCGCCCTCGGCGGGAGTGGTGCCGCTCTTGCCGACGAAGCTCTCCTTGTCGGAGACGACGACGCGGCCGAGCCCGGCCTGGGCGGGCTTCGTCTCACGGTTCAGCTCGTGGCCGTAGAGCGGCATGCCGGCCTCGAGGCGCAGCGTGTCGCGCGCGGCGAGCCCCGCGGGGACGAGCCCGTGCTCCGCGCCGGCGGCGACGACCGCATCCCAGAGCGCGGCGGCATCCTCTGCGGCGACGAGGAGCTCGAAGCCGTCCTCGCCCGTGTAGCCCGTGCGCGCGAGCAGCAGCGGCTTGCCGTTGTAGACCGCGGTCGCCCAGGCGTAGTACTTCTGCTCCGCCCAGGGGATCGAGACATCGTCGATGCCGGGGGTGCCGGCGAGGATCGCCTCGGCGTTCGGTCCCTGCACCGCGATGAGGGCGTAGTCGTCGGAGACGTCCTCGACGGCGACCTCGCGGTCCGTCGTGCGGGTCAGGAGCGCCTCGCGCACGGCGTCGCGGTTGCCCGCGTTGCTGATGATCAGGAAGTCGTCGTCGCCGAGACGGTAGACGATGACGTCGTCGATGATCCCGCCGTCCTCGGCGAGCAGCAGCGAGTACTTCGCCTTGCCCACCGCGAGCGCGGACAGCCGGCCGGCCAGTGCGTAGTCGAGGTACTCCCCCGCGCCGGCGCCGATGATCGTGAACTCCGCCATGTGCGAGATGTCGAAGATGCCCGCGCTCGCGCGCACCGCGTGGTGCTCGGCGAGGTCGGACGTGTAGCGGACCGGCATCTGCCAGCCGCCGAAGTCGGTGAACGAGGCTCCCAGCGCCTCGTGGCGCTCCCGGAGCGGGGTGTAGCGGGGGTCTGTCATGGAGCTCTCCCGTGCGGATCGGTGAGAACCCGCGCGGCGCGCGGATCCGAGAACTCCCCCTCTGTCATTGGCCTGAGAGCTTCGCCCTGGCTCCTCGAGGGGGGCGCTGGGCTTTCACCGTCGGCGGATTCGTCCTGAAGCAAGAAGAGGTGGAGATCCGCGAGGGTCTGGTCACCGGGGTTTCGGCTCGGGCGCCTTCGGCGTCTTCGCTCAACCTGATTTCTTGCTTCGCTCGAAATCACTTTCCAGAGCGGCCGGGTCAGCGCGGTGCGGTTACCTGAGAGATTGGCGGGGAGGCTTGCTCCTTCGGTGTCCGGCCACGATCACCGGACTCTCCCGCACAGACCATGTGGCCACGTGTTCAATTGTGCGCGCTCATCCTATCGCGACGAGGGCCTGCCGCGGCAGCACCGCGAAGACCTGCGTCCGCACTTCATGACGTCATGGACTCGCCTTCTGGTCGGAATGACTCTAAGATCGGACCCCGGAGGTTAAAGTCATGGTGACCAGAAGCGAAGGATCCGAGGACGGCATCCGCGTCGCCGTCTCGACGGTGATCCTCACGATGCGCCGCGACGGCGGCGCCGCCCCGCGCATCGCCCTGCCTCTGGTGCGCCGCACGCGCGCCCCGCATGCCGGCGACTGGGCGCTCCCGGGTGGCTGGCTCGACGTGCGCGAGGGTCTCGCGGCAGCGGCCGCGCGTACGCTCGCCGAGACCACGGGCCTCGCGCCCAGTTACCTCGAGCAGCTGTACGCGTTCGGCGCCGTGGACCGCTCCCCCAGCCGGGTGATCTCGGTCGTGTACTGGGCGCTGCTGCGCGAGGATCTCGTCGACCAGCAGCTGGCGGAGCGCCGGGCTGCCGGCGTGGAGATCGAGAACGTCGAGTGGTTCGACGCCTCCGATCTGCCCGCACTCGCCTTCGATCACGCGCGCATCGTCGAGTACGCGGCATGGCGACTGCGCAACAAAGCCGGATACAGCCGCGTGGCACAGGGGTTCCTGCCCCCGGAGTTCACGCTGGCCGACCTGCGCGAGGCGTACGAGACGATCCTCGGTCGCAAGCTGGATCCCGCGAACTTCCGCCGCCAGGTCGACGCGACGCGGACCCTGATCCCCACCAACGCGTTCCGCACGGGCAGCCATCGGCCGGCCCGGCTGTACCGCGATGCCACCGACGTCGAGCTCGCCGATCGCGGCCCGCTCGCCCCCGACGAGACGAGGACCTCATGAGCATCACCTCCCTTCGACAGGCTCAGGGACCGAACCCGATCGATCCGTCCGTCGACCACGCACTGCGCCTGATCGTCACGGGAGCCTCCACCGAGTCGACCTGCACGACCGACCTCGCCGCGGGTCCGTGGAACTTCGACACGATCCCCGGCTACGGCCCCGGATCCTCCATGGGCGACGTGATCCCCACCGGCGCGCCCCGCCAGGGAGAGCTCCCCTCCTCCTACCGAGAGGCGGACGAGGACGAGCTGCACGACCGGATCCGCACGGCCAAGGCGACCCTCGGCGAGCGCGTCGTGGTGCTCGGCCACTTCTATCAGCGCGAGGAGGTCGTGCGGCACGCCGATCACGTGGGCGACTCGTTCCAACTCGCGGGCTTCGCGAAGCAGCACCCTGACGCGGAGGCCATCGTCTTCTGCGGCGTACACTTCATGGCCGAGACGGCGGATCTGCTCTCCGGGGAGGACCAGGCCGTGATCCTGCCGAACCTCGCCGCGGGCTGTTCGATGGCGGACATGGCCGACATCGACCAGGTCGAGGACTGCTGGGAGCAGCTCGCCGATGTCCTCGGCCCGCTCGACGAGCCGGATGCCGACGGGCTCGTACCCGTGATCCCGGTCACCTACATGAACTCCTCGGCCGCCATCAAGGGTTTCGTGGGCCGGCACGGCGGCATCGTGTGCACGTCCTCGAACGCCCGGACCGTGCTGGAGTGGGCGTTCGCCCGCGGACGCCGAGTGCTGTTCTTCCCGGACCAGCACCTCGGCCGCAACACGGCGAAGGCGATGGGCGTTCCGCTCGCGCAGATGCCGATGTGGAACCCGCGCCGCCCCCTCGGCGGGTCCACCGCGGACGAGCTGCAGGACTCCCGCGTCATCCTCTGGCACGGCTTCTGCTCGGTGCACCGCCGCTTCACGGTCGCCCAGATCGACCAGGCACGCGCCGAGCACCCCGGCGTGCGCGTGATCGTGCACCCCGAGTGCCCGATGGAGGTCGTGGACGCCGCGGACGAGGCCGGCTCCACCGACTTCATCCGCAAGGCCATCGCCGCCGCGACAGAGCCGACGACCTTCGCGGTCGGCACCGAGATCAACCTCGTCCGACGGCTCGCGGCGGAGTATCCGCAGCACGAGATCTTCTGCCTGGATCCCGTGGTCTGCCCGTGCTCGACCATGTACCGGATCCACCCTGGCTACCTCGCCTGGGTGCTCGAGGAACTCGTGGCAGGGCGCACCCCGAACCGGATCACGGTGCCCGCGGACGTGGCGGACCCTGCGCGGGTCGCACTCGAGCGCATGCTGGCGGCGCGCCCTCCGGTGGCGGTGGCCTGATGCCGGCCTCCCGCGAGCGCGGCGCCGCCGAGGCGCTGCACGTGCTCGTGATCGGCGGCGGGATCGCTGGCCTCACCGCGGCGCTGCACGCGCACGAGGCCGGGCACCGCGTCGAGGTCGTGGTGAAGGACGCCCTCGGCGACGGCGCGACCGCGCTCGCCCAGGGAGGCATCGCCGGGGTGTACGGCGTGGACGCCGACGGCGTGGCCGACTCCCCCGCCGCGCACGCCGCGGACACGCTCGCCGCCGGGGCCGGCCTCTCGGATCCCGCGGTGGTCGACGTGCTCGTGGGCGAGGCGCCGGCACGGATCGGCGAGCTGGTCGCCCGGGGCGTGCCCTTCGATCGCGACTCTCAGGGGCGGCTCCTGCGCGGGCTCGAGGCCGCGCACTCCGCGGCGCGGATCGCGCACGCCGGCGGCGACGCGACGGGAGCGGCGATCTCCGCCGCGCTCGTGCGCGCCGTGCGGGATGCGGGCATCGCGGTGCGCGAGCACACGATGCTCGTGGATCTGATCGTCGAGGACACGGGGGTGCGCGGAGCGCGTCTCCTCGCCGCCGGACGGATCGCGGAGGTCTCGGCGGACGCCGTGATCCTCGCGACGGGCGGTGCGGGCCGGCTGTTCCGGCACACCACGGCCCCTGCGGTCTGCACGGGCGACGGCATCGCGGCCGCCCTGCGCGCGGGCGCCGCCGTCGCCGACCTGGAGTTCATGCAGTTCCACCCCACGATCCTCGCCGCACCGGGACCGGCGTTCCTGATCTCCGAGGCGGTGCGTGGAGAGGGGGCGACGCTCATCGACGACGACGGAGCGCGCTTCGCGTTCGACGCCCACCCCGATGGCGAGCTCGCCCCGCGCGACGTGGTGACGCGGGCCGTCGTGCGCCGCGCCCGGGAACAGGGCCATCCGGTGCGTCTCGACGCGACGGCGCTGGGCGCGGAACGTCTCGCCCGGCGCTTCCCCACGATCGACCGGGTGACGCGGGAGCGCGGCTTCGACTGGGCCCGAGAGCCCATCCCGGTCACGCCCGCCGCGCACTACCTGATGGGCGGCGTGGTCACCGACGCGGATGGCCGCACCACGCTGCCCGGGCTCTACGCGGTCGGCGAGACCGCGCGGACGGGCGTGCACGGCGCCAACCGGCTCGCCTCGAACTCACTGCTGGAGGGAGCCGTGTTCGGCGCGCGCGCCGCGGCGGCGCTGGGAACGGCCGCACCGGGGCCCCGCGGCGTCGCCGACGTCGCGGAGCGGACGCCCCTGGCCGGCGATGCCGATCGGGCCGCCGCATCGGATCCGTTCTCCCGCACCGCTCTGCAGGACCTGATGTGGGATCTCGTCGGCCCCCTGCGCTCCGTCGAGGGCCTGGAGCAGGCGCGGGCGACCGTGCGCTCCTGGCGGCCGTCGGAGGATCTGACCCGTACCGCGGTCGAGGACCGCAATCTGCTCCAGGTCGCCGAGGCGATGATCGACGCCGCGCTCGCGCGACCCGTCTCGGTCGGCGCGCACCACCTCCTCGCCTCTTCTCATCCGGTCTCCGTCTCGGATCCGGCCCCCGCCCTGATCGGAGTCTGATGCTCACTTCCGCTCTCCTCACCCGCGTCGTCGGCGCCGCCCTCGAAGAGGATGCCCCGTGGGGCGATCTGACGAGCACGGCGCTGCTGCCCGCCGACGCGACGGCGACCGCCGACCTCGTCGCGCGCGAGCCCGGCGTGCTGGCCGGCGGCGACGTCTTCGCCGAAGCGTTCATGCTCACGGATCCGGCGACCGTCGTCGACCTGCACGTCGCGGACGGCGACGCCTTCGCGGCCGGCGACGTGCTCGCGACCGTCACCGGATCCGCCCGCAGCCTGCTCACGGCCGAGCGCGTGGCGCTGAACTTCACGCAGCGCCTCAGCGGCATCGCGACGCTGACCGCCGCCTACGTCGCCGCGGTCGAGGGCGCCGGCCCCGACGGCAAGCGGGTGCGCATCGCGGACACCCGCAAGACCACCCCCGGCCTGCGCGCGTTCGAGCGGCACGCCGTGCTCGCCGGCGGCGGGCGCAACCACCGGTTCTCGCTGTCCGATGCCGTGATGGCCAAGGACAACCACCTCGCCGTGCTGAGTCGCGGCGGACGCGATCTCGCCACCGCGCTGCGCAACGCGATCGAGACGCTGCCGCACACCACCCACGTCGTGGTCGAGGTGGACCGGCTCGACCAGATCCCTGCGGTCCTGGAGGGCGGCGCGCACACCGTGCTGCTGGACAACTTCTCCCTCGAGGATCTGCGCACCGGCGTCGCGCTGATCGACGGCCGCGCGACCGCGGAGGCCTCGGGCGGCGTGAACCTCGACACCGTGCGCGCGATCGCGGGAACCGGCGTCGACGTGATCTCGGTGGGCGCCCTCACCCACTCCGCGCGGGCTCTCGACCTCGGCCTCGATGTGCGGATCGACGCCGGTCCGCGGAACGACTGAGATGACCGGTCCGCTCTACCTCGATCACGCCGCGACCTCGCCCGTGCGGCCCGAGGTGCTCGAGGCGATGGCCCCGTTCCTGACTCGGACGTTCGGGAACCCGTCCAGCCACCACACCGTGGGCGAGGCGGCGAGCGCGGCGCTGGAGGACGCCCGAGCACGGGTGGCCCGCGTGCTCGGGATGCGCACGGGCGATGTGGTCTTCACCGCCGGGGGCACCGAGGCGAACAACCTCGCGGTCAAGGGCATCGTGCTGGCCGCACGGTTCCCGGGCGAGGAGCGCAGCGACGAGACGAGGGGCGGCCGAGGCCGGCGGCACGTGATCACGACGCCGATCGAGCACGAGTCGATCCTGGAGTCGGTCGCATACCTCGCGCGCTTCCACGGCGTGGCGGCGACCCTGGTTCCCGTCGACGGCCGAGGACGGGTGGATCCGGCCGCTGTCGCCGCGTCGATCCGCGATGACACCGCGCTGGTCGCGATCGGTCATGCGAACAACGAGATCGGCACGATCCAGGACGTCGCGGGCATCGCCACGGCCGTCGCGGCGCGGGGCGTGCCGCTGCATGTGGACGCCGTGCAGTCCGCGGGCTGGCTGGCGCTGTCGGGCCTCGGCGCCGACGCGATCGCGATCGCCGGCCACAAGCTGGGCGCTCCCAAGGGCATCGGCGCGCTCGCCGTGCGCGGACGCGTGCCGCTCGAGCCCCTCGTGCACGGCGGAGGACAGGAGCGCGGACGACGCTCCGGCACCGAGAACGTGGCCGGAGCCGTGGCCCTCGCCACAGCGCTCGATCTGGCCGAAGGCGAACGCGCCGAAACCGCCGTCCGCGTGGGCGCGCAGTCCGCGCGACTCATCGCCGGCATCCTCGCGGCGGTGCCCTCTGCGCGCCTGACCGGCGACCCGGAGCAGCGACTGCCCGGCACCGCGAGCTTCACGTTCGCCGAGGTCTCGGGTGAAGCCGTGCTGCTCGAACTGGAGCGGCGCGGCGTGGTGTCGTCCAGTGGATCGGCGTGCGCGGCTGGCAGCGACGAGCCCTCCCACGTGCTGCTGGCCTGCGGGATCGACCCCGTCGTCGCGCAGACCGCGGTGCGCTTCACGCTCGGCCGCGCGGGGCTTCCCGGCGACGGGCCCGATCGGCTCGCAGGACTCGTCGCCGACGCCGTGGCCGCCGTGCGCTCCTAGACTGGCGAGGTGCCCGCTCCGCTCGTGACCGTGATCGTGCCCGGTCGCGACATCGCCGACTTCGCCCCTGCCGCCCTCGATTCACTGCGCGCGCAGACTGACAACTCCTGGCGGGCGATCCTCGTCGACGACGGCTCGCGGGACGACACCGGCCGGATCTTCGAGGCCGCGACGCGCGAGGATCCCCGGTTCACCCTCCTGCGTCACGAGCGTTCGCGGGGCCTCGGAGCTGCGCGCAATGCCGCCCTCGATCTGGTCGACACCGAGTACCTCGGCTTCCTCGACGGCGACGACGAGCTCGCCCCGACGGCTCTCGAGCGGATGACCGGCACTCTCGCCGCCACCGGCAGCGACTTCGTGACGGGCGCCTACGTGCGCTCCCGCTGGGACGGCCGGGGGTACGCGGCCGGACGCGTGCAGCCATGGGTCGCCGCGGCGACGGATCCGGAGCGCCTCCGGACCACGATCTACGCGCATCCGGCGGCATCGGCGAACATCGTGGCGTGGTCGAAGGTGAGCCGCACGGCGTTCTGGCACGATCTCCGGTTCCCGGAGGGCGTCGCGTACGAGGACCAGGTCGTGGCGCAGCGGATGTACACGACCGCACGCGCCTTCGACGTCATCCCCGATGTGGTGGTGAAGTGGCGACTGCGCGAGAACGGCACCTCGATCACACAGGGGAAGCACCGCGTCCGCGTGCTGCGCGACTACCTCGCGGCGCTGCGCGGCGGCATCGAGGTGCTGCATCAGGCGGGCGCGCGCGCCGCGGTGGCCGCTAGGCTCGACCTCATCCTCGCGATGGACGTGCCGCCGCTCCAGGAGATCGCCGGCACCCACCCCGACCCCGCGTATCCCGCGGCGGTCCGAGCGTTCCTCGAAGAGCTCGAGGCACTCCCCGAGTTCGCCGACGCCCGCGTGGATCACACCCTCGCCGCCGCGCTGCACTGGTAGCCGCGGCCACTGCCAGGACGGCCGGCGCGCCCGCGCGCATCGAGCCGCCCGGAATCAGGACGACCATGAACGACTACCTCTCCGAACTCTTCTCCCTCGACGGTCGCACCGCCGTGGTCACCGGCGGCAGCTCCGGCATCGGCCGCGGCATCGCGACCGCACTCGCCCGCGCCGGCGCCGCCACGGTGATCGTCGCGCGCGGTGCCGAGCGGATCGAGGAGACCGTGCGCGAGCTCACGGACGCCGGCTGCCGCGCCGCCGGCGTCGTCGGCGACCTCGGCACCCGTGACGGGATCCGTGCGGCGGGCGAGGCGGCGGCCCTGCCGTTCGGCGAGCCCGACATCCTCGTGAACTCGGCCGGCATCAACATCCGCCCCGCCTTCGCGGACATCACGGAGTCCGACTGGGACGCCACGATGACCGTGAACACGCTCGCCCCGTTCCTGCTCGGACAGAGGTACGCGACAGGCATGGCGGAGCGCGGCTACGGCCGGCTCATCCACATCAGCTCGCAGCAGGCGCACCGGGCGTTCGTGGGCAGCGGGATCTACGGCGTGTCGAAGGGTGCGATCGAGTCCCTGATGCGCTCCGAGGCCGAGGCGTGGGGCGGTTCAGGGGTCACCAGCAACACGCTCGTCCCCGGATTCGTGCTGACGCCGCTCAACGCCCGGCTGCAGGAGGATCCGCAGCAGATCGCGGCGCTCGCCGCCCGCACGATGATCGGCCGCAACGGGCTGCCCTCCGACTTCGCCGCTGCCGCCGTGTTCCTCGCCGGCGCCGGATCCGCTTACGTCACGGGGCACTCGCTCTTCGTCGACGGCGGGCTGAGCGCGCACTGAGCGCGCCCGGCTCCGGCGCTCGCGGGCGCCGGGGCCGTCTCGCGTCTCGTGCCTCGTGCCTCCCGCCTCGGTGCGATCAGGCCGAGCGGATGTCGTCGTCGATCCGGGCCGCGGCCACCTGCTGCGCCGCCAGGTCGGCGTAGAGCCCGCCCTGCGCGAGCAGCTCGGCGTGCGTGCCCGATTCGACGATCCGCCCCTCCTGCACGACGTGGATGACGTCCGCGCCGATCACCGTGGAGAGCCGGTGCGCGATCGTGAGCGTGGTGCGCCCCTTGGCCGCCTCGTCCAGCGCCTCCTGGACCACCCGCTCGGAGACGGTGTCGAGCGCGGACGTCGCCTCGTCCAGCAGCAGCACGGGCGGATCCTTCAGCAGCACCCGCGCGATCGCGATGCGCTGCTTCTCGCCGCCCGAGAGCCGGTAGCCGCGCTCCCCCACCACGGTGTCGTAGCCGTCCTCGAAGGAGGCGATCACATGGTGGATGTTGGCGGCCGTGCACGCCGCGACGAGCTCCTCGTCGGTCGCATCCGGTTTCGAGTAGACGAGGTTCTCCCGGATCGTGGCGTGGAACAGGTAGGTCTCCTGAGACACGATCCCGATCTCGTCGATGATCGACTCCTGCGTGAGGTCGCGCACGTCGGCGCCGTCGAAGAGCACCGCACCCTCTGACGCCTCGTAGAGCCGTGGCGCGAGGTAGAGGATCGTCGTCTTGCCCGCGCCGGAGGGGCCGACGAAGGCCACGTGCTGTCCCGGCTCGGCCGTGAACGAGATCCCCTGCAGGGTGTCGCGGCCGGCGGAGGACGCGTCAGGGTAGCGGAACCGCACGTCGCGGAACTCGAGGCGTCCGCGCGGGCCGGGCGCGGCGGTCGCGGACTTCGCATCCGGCGCGTCCTGGATCTGGGGCACCAGGTCGAGGTACTCGAAGATGCGCGCGAACAGCGCCTGCGACGTCTGCACGTCCAGCGCGACGCGCATGAGCCCGATCAGCGGCATGAGCAGGCGCGCCTGCACGGTCGTGAAGGCCACGATGGCACCGGCGGTGATCGTTCCGGTGCCGCCGGCGACGAGGAATCCGGCGACGAGATAGATGATCGCGGGGACGCTCGACATCAGCACCGACACCACGGCGAAGAAGCCCTGCCCGCTCATCGCGGTGCGCACCTGCAGACGGATCTGGGTGCGGTTCTGCGCCTGATAGCGGGCGGACTCGGAGCGCTGGCGGTTGAACGACTTGGACAGCAGGATCCCCGACACGCTCAGCGTCTCCTGCGTGATGGAGGTGAGCTCGGACAGCGACTCCTGCGTCTGTCCGGCGATCCGCGCGCGCACCTGCCCGACCCGGCGCTGCACGAGCACCAGGATCGGCATGACGCACACGGCGATGATGGTCAGCCGCCAGTCCAGCAGGATCATCGCGACGAGCGAGGCGATCACCGTGACGGTGTTGCCGAGGATGCTCGTGACCGTGCTCGTGAGCACGCCGGAGACGCCGCCGACGTCGTTCTGCAGACGGGACTGGATGACCCCCGTCTTCGTGCGGGTGAAGAAGCCCAGCTCCATCGACTGCAGGTGCTCGAAAAGTCGCACGCGCAGATCGCCCGTGACGCTGTTGCCGACGGTCGAGGTGAGCCAGGTCTGCACGACGCCCAGTCCGGACGAGAGCAGATACAGGCCGATCATCGAGACGACCAGGACCACCAGCAGGTCGAGCTGAGGTCCGCCGCCGCTGTGCGGGAACAGCGCGTCGTCGAAGACCTTCTGCACCAGGAGCGGCGGGATGACGCCGAGCGCGGCTCCGACGATGACGAGCAGGACCGTCATCAGGATCCGGTTCCGGTACGGCCGGAACAGCCCCACGACCCTACGCCCGAGGTCGGGGATGCGGGGCGCGTCCGCGTTCTGCTTGCGCTGCGCCGCCTCGTCCACGGGGCGGCCGCCTCGCACGCCGCCCATCCTGGCCATCATGCTCATCCGCCCACACCCCTGACCGCCGCCGGACGCCCGCGCCGTCGGCACCTGCCGTTCTCTGCTTCGGGGCAAGCGTATGTCCGAGCGGGGACGTCGCGGCGCACCCGCCGGACGCGTACGCTCAGGGCGCAACGCCCGCGGCCGGACGCTGCTCTCGGCAGCGCGGGCGTCTGCGGAGCCGATCCGGGAATGGAATGTCCGACCCTGTGGTTAGCCTGGGAGTCGCTCGCCGTTCCGCGCAGCTTCCCCCTCGAAACGCTTTCCCGGAGGAGCGCATGTCTGCTACACACACCGATTCCGTGCCCACGAGCGCAGGATCCTCTCTCATCCCCCGCCGAGACATGGCGGTCATCTGGGTGCTCCTCGCCGCCGCCTTCGTCGCGATCCTCAACGAGACGACGATGAGCATGGCGATCCCGCACCTCATCGACGATCTCAAGATCACGCCCCTCGCCGCGCAGTGGGTGACGAGCGCGTTCATGCTGACCATGGCGGTCGTGATCCCCACGACCGGCTTCCTACTGCAGCGCTTCACGACGCGGCAGATGTTCCTCGGCGCCCTGGCGCTGTTCTCCGTGGGAACGCTGATCGCGGCGCTCGCACCCGGTTTCACCGTGCTGCTCATCGCGCGCGTCGTTCAGGCCTCCGGCACGGCGATCATGATGCCGCTGCTCATGACGACGCTGATGAACCTGGTCCCCTCGGCGAGCCGCGGCCGGATGATGGGGCGCGTCAGCATCGTCATCTCGCTCGCGCCCGCGATCGGGCCCACGCTGTCGGGCTTCCTGCTCGATCACTTCAGCTGGCGCGCGATCTTCGTGGTCGTGCTGCCCATCGCGCTGGTCGCGATGCTGATCGGCTGGCGTTTCCTGACCAACGTCGGCGAGCGCACCAACGCGCCCCTCGACGTGCTCTCGATCGTGCTGAGCGCGTTCGGCTTCGGCGGTCTCGTGTTCGGCCTCAGCCAGATCGGCGCCCTGGCCGGCGGCGGCGGAACCGCCGCTCCCCTGGTGATCTCGCTGATCGTCGGGGTGGTGGGGCTCGTCGCGTTCCTGTGGCGGCAGGTCATCCTGCAGCGCAAGGACGACGCACTGCTCGACCTGCGCGTGTTCGCCTCGCGCGACTTCACCCTGTCGATGGTGCAGATGTTCCTGCTGTCGCTCGCGTTCTTCGGCACGCTCACGGTGATCCCGCTGTTCCTGCAGAAGGCGCTCGGCCTGGAGACCACGGAGGCGGGGCTCGTGCTGCTGCCCGGGGCGCTCGCGATGGGTCTGCTCGGCCCGGTGATCGGGCGGATCTACGACTCCCGGGGCACCAAGGTGCTGCTGATCCCCGGCTCGATCCTCACCGCCGCGGCGCTGTGGTTCTACACGACGCTCGCCACCACGACCCCGGTGTGGATCGTGCTGGTGGCGCAGACGCTGCTGTCGATCGGGCTCGCCCTGTCGTTCACCCCGCTGTTCACCGCATCGCTGGCGTCGCTCAAGCCGAAGTTCTACTCCTACGGCAGTGCGGTCATCGGCACCGTGCAGCAGGTGGCGGGTGCGGCCGGCATCGCGGTGATGATCGCGGTGTTCACGCTCATCGTGAACGCGAACGGCGGCACCGAGGTGCCCGATGCCGTCGCGGCCGGTTCGCGCAGCACGTTCGTGATCGGCGCCGTCATCGCGACAGTGACGATCCTCGGTGCATTCATCATCCGCAAGCCCGAGGACCAGCCGGACGAGGCAGGTTCCGCCGAGGGCTCCGCCCCCGCGATGCACTGACCCCGGTCGGTTCCTCGCAGCTCCACTCTGATCCGAGTCGTCCCCGCCAGCGCACGCCATGGGCTCCGCTGGCGAGGACGACTCGGTGGTTGTAGCAGCGTATTTCCGAAGTTGCGGCGCCTTGGTCCGAGTGAGGCGGTGCGCCGCCAGTCCGAGTCGTCCCCATCAGCGCACGCCATAGGTCCCGCTGGCGGGGACGACTTGGTGGTTGGGCAGCACGGTTCCGAGTCGTCCCCATGAGCGCACGCTATGGGCTCCGCTGACAGGGACGAATCGGTGGGTTGTGGATAGTTTCCGCGCCGACTCGCCGTCATGCGGCACGCTTGCGTGGCATGGGATGGCGCGAGGTCGCACGCACACAACAGGGGTTGATCACCCGGGCTCAACTGCTGGGGTTCGGGGTGACCCGGGGCATGATCCGGCATCGGATCTCGACGGACCGCTGGGTCGCACGATCGTCGCTCGTGATAGGCACGACGACCGGCGAGCTCACCCGAGCCCAGCTCATGCGGCTCGGCGTCCTGCACGCCGGTGGGGCCGCCCTCATCGGCGACCTCACGGCGGCGGAGCTCGGCGGGCTGCGCAACTGGCATCGCGATGAGGTCACCGTGCTGGTCCCGCAAGGCCGTGAACTTGGACCGCCGCTGGAAGGGATCCGCTTCGTCGAGACGCGGCGCCCCCTGAGAAGGATGAGACGACCCGACCTCGACCTGCCCGTCTGCCGACTCGAACCCGCCCTGCTCCACTTCGCGGCATATCAGCCCTCAATGCGTACGGCCGAGGGAGTGGTCGCGGCGGCCGTGCAGCAGGGACTCACGACGCCGGAGCTGCTGCACGAATGGGTCGATCGGATGCGACCCCTGCGGTGGGCGCGGATGTTCCGTCAGACGTTGGGCGAAATCGCCGACGGATCCCAGTCGGTTGCGGAGCTCGACGTGCTGCGGATGTGTCGCGAGTACGGGCTGTGCGCACCCCGGCAGCAGACCAAGCGTCGGGACGCGCGCGGTCGGATCCGGTTCACCGACTGCGAATGGCTGCTGCCCGATGGGCGAACCCTGGTGCTGGAGGTCGACGGAGCGTTCCACATGGAAGTCGAGCACTGGGAGGACGACCTCGCTCGCCAGCGAGCACTCGCCGCGCACGACCGCGTGCAGATCCGCTGCACTGCGCGGGAGCTTCGGGACGCCCCGGGGACCATCGCCCACGACCTTCGGCTGCTCGGCGTCCCCCGCGCCGCCTGACGCCGTCGCACCCGGTGCCAGCTACGGCCAACACCCACTTTCGAGTCGTCCCTACGAGCGCACCCCATAGGCCCCGCTGACGGGGACGACTCTGAAGTGGGAGCGCTGAAGGGAGGGCGGCGCCGGGGAGCGGCGAAGCGGGGCGGCGCCGGGGCTGCGAGGGGGCGGTCAGGCCTTCGAGCCGGGGAGACGGCAGACGCCGTCGATGCACAGCCCGGCGTCGGTGGCATCGAGGCCCGGGAACAGCGCCAGGCCGCCCGGAGCGACGCCCGGAGCAGCACCGTTCGTCGGGCGCTCGGCGTCCGCGGAGGTCTGCTGCTCGGATTCGGCTGCGGTGGTCATCCCTCGATGCTACGCCCGTGCGCGGCAGGGGGCGCCGTTGAGGCGTTCGCCCCATGTCGCCGGGCCCGCGCCGGGCGTAGTCTGCGCTCGTGCGCCGGGGTTTCGCCGCCCGCGAGAACGCCCCGACGCGGATGCGAAGGAGCTTCCCATGATCATCAGCACTCCCCCGGCCGAGACGGCCGAAGGGCATACCGCTGACATGTACGCCGAAGACATCGCGGACGCGGGATTCATCTTCGCCTACACCCGGGCGATGGCGGTGAACCCCGCCGCGCACGAAGCGTTCATGGCACTCATCCGGGCGATCGTGCCGTCCATCGGGGTGCGCGTGTACGAGGCGGCGACGCTCGGCGCGGCCCGCGCCATCGGATCCCCGCACTGTCTGCTCGCCCACGGGCGCAAGTCGCTGCGGGCCGAAGTGCTCAACGATGACGGACTCGCCGCGTTCGCGCGCGGCGACGACAGCGGATTCACCCCCGCCGAACAGGCCGTGATCCGGTATGCCGAGACGCTCTCCACGGATCCTCGCGCGATGACCGACGCCGACACGCAGCGGCTGCGGGATGCCGGCTACGACGACCGCCAGATCGTCGACATCACCCTCGCCGCCGCTGCGCGCAATTACTTCAGCCGGTCGCTGCTCGCCCTCGCCGTGCCGACGGACGAGGTGCCCGGGGTAGATCCGACGACGGCCGCGGCGCTCCGAGCCGCTGCGGCATGAGGCCGGCGCCACCAGCACCCCGCCCACGCCGCGCCTAGGTGGGAAGACCCTCCGAATCGGGCCGAATCGCCGCACAGCGGTTGAGAGCTCGGTCCTGAAGGGGAATCGTGGCCCGGACACATGCCGTGACCTCGGCATGTCCGCAACCGGAAGGAGTGCCTCGTGCTCACCTTGACCGACAACGCCACTGCGCTGGTCACCACGCTCGTCCGTCGTCGTACCGACACGGAGGGGGCGGGTCTGCGCATCCACACGGCCGAAACGCCGGGACAGGCGGGCGAACCCCGCCTCGCCGCCGACGTGGTCGTCTCGCCGGAGCCTGACGATCAGATCCTGGATCTGCCCGGCGCCCCGGTCTTCCTGGAAGGGGAGGCCGCCATCGTCCTGGACGACAAGGTCCTCGACGCGAACGTGAATGAGGAGGGCGCCGTGTCGTTCTCCTTGATGCCGAAGGTCGCCTGACCCCCGGCACCTCCAGAACGGGCGCATGGCCAGGACTTCCCGTCCGGCCATGCGCCCGTTCCCTTATCCGGTTCATGCAGAGTGCGGCATGCGGATCCCTCTACCGTGGACGGATGCTCAAACGCCTCGCCGCCCGCGCGTTCTGGACGCTCAGCCGCTGGACGCTCGCGACGGAACCGGCACCGACGCGTCCCACGGTGCTGATCGGCGCACCGCACACCTCGAACTGGGACTTCGTGCTCATGCTCGGCATCGCGTGGCGGCTGGGCATCGACGTGCACTGGCTCGGCAAGAAGAGCCTGTTCCACGGCTGGCGCGGCCCGCTCATGCGGCGCCTCGGCGGCATCCCGGTGGACCGGACGGATCCGTCCCGCGTCGTGGATGAGGTCGTCGCGCAAGTGAACGGCGGCGCCGTGTTCGGCCTGGTGGTGACCCCCGACGGCACCCGCGGCGGTAACGAGTACTGGAAGAGCGGCTTCTACCGCATCGCGCGGGAGACGGGGATGCCGGTGACCCTCGGGTTCGTCGACCGCACCACCATGACGACGGGACTCGGACCGACATTCGAGCTCACCGGCGATGTCGTGGCCGACATGGACCGGATCCGCGCGTTCTACGCGGACAAGGCGGGCGTGCGCCCCGAGCGCCGCACCGAACCGCGCCTGCGCGAGGAGAACCCCGCGGTCACCCCAGTCCCGTGACGAGGTTGATGATCGTGCCGAGGATCAGCGCGCCGAACACGTAGGCGATCGTGGTCTGTGCGATGACGATGCGCCGGATCGCGTTGCGCGTGACGTTGGTGTCCGCCACCTGATAGGTCATCCCGAGCCCGACCGAGAAGTAGACGAAGTCGGTGTACTCCGGATCCTCTTTCTGATTGAAGACGATCCCGCCGGATCCGTCGTAGTAGAGCTTCGCGTACCGCAGCATGTAGTCAGTCTGGATCAGCCCCCACGAGGCGGCGACGCTGAGCACGGCGCTCCCCGCGAGCGCGAACTGGGTCCACCCCTCCGCGTGCCGGGCCTGCAGCACCACGACCAGCACGGCCGCGATGCTGACGAAGCTGCCGGTCAGCGCGATCACGCGGGCGGCGCCGCGTCCCGGATCCTCCTCCGTGGCGTGCGCGTGGGTCTGCGCGGCGTCCATCCGCCACACCACCAGCAGGATCCACACGACGCTGACGAGGGCGAGCGTGCCCCACCCGGCGAGGATCCCCGCGGCGAGGCCGAGGAACGGCGTGACGACGAAGCCGACCACCACGCCGACGATGATCGCGACCGTCGCACGTACACGCCAACGGTGTCGCAGGGGAAGCTCGCTCACCACCGAATGCTATCCCCGAGGTCGTCTCATGCCACGGAGCGTTCAGGTTGGCAATGCGGGCAGAGCTGCGCCGAGGCACCGCCGAAGACGCGGTCGACGATCGTCGTGCCGCAGACCGGGCACGCTTCGCCGCCGCGTCCGTGCACCGCCATCGCGGCGACCTTGGCCTGCTTGAGCTGGTCCGGCGGCAGCCCCCGGCGGTCCGAGAGGGCGCCCCTCAGCACGTCGACCGTGGCGTGGTGAAGCCGTTCCCGCTCCTCACCGTCGAGCAATGCGGCGTGCACCACGGGCGAGATCTTCGCGCGGTGCAGGATCTCATCGGAGTAGGCGTTGCCGATCCCCGCGAGCGACGTCTGCTCCTGCAGCAGCGCCTTGATCTGTTTGCGCCGGGTGCCGAGCGCGCGATCGAAGGCGTCGCGATCGAAGTCCTCCGCGAGCGGATCCGGCCCTAGCGCCGCGATGCCCGAGACATCGGCGGGCGCGTCGACGACGTTGGCGGTCACCGCCAGGAAGTCGCCCATGTCCACGAGCTGCATCACGGCGCCGTCGTCGAGCGTGATCCGCGCGACCTCCGGCACGGGCTCCTCACTCGGCGGGTCTTCCGGGGCGTGCCAGCGGATCCAGCCGTTGCGGCCGAAACCGATCATCAGCCACCCCGCGTCGGTATCGAAGCCGACGTGCTTGCCGAAGCGCTCCAGACGTCTGATGCGCGCACCGACCAGCGACGCCGGGGGGCGATCCCGCGTCTTGATGATGCGGAACTCGCCGACATCCAGATCGGCGATCGCGCGACCGCGGATCCGCTCGTCGAGGAATTCGACCAGCGCCTGCACCTCCGGAGACTCGGGCATGCGCCCATCCTCGCACCGGGGTCGGACATCCGCGCGAGGCCGATCAGGCGAGCGCGACCTCGTCGTGCCGCGCGACGGCGAACTCCTGTCCCGGATAGCGGAGCCCGGCGAAGTACATGTTGGTGTGGGCGACGATCTGCTCGCCCGTGATCCGGACGCCGTCCGCGATCGTGTCGACCGTCGTGTGCGCGTCGCGCACGAGCGTCACGTCGTAGCCCTCCGCCGCCGCACGCTGGGTCGTCGTGCGCACGCAGAAGTCCGACTGCGCGCCGGCGACGACCAGTCGGGTCGCGCCATATCCGTCGAGCACCGCCCGCAGGTCGGTGTCCGCGAACGCGTCGCGTTAGCTCTTGCGCACGAGCGCCTCGCCGTCGGCGCGGGCGAGCGGTGCGGCGAGCTCCCAGTCCGGGGTGCCGACGCCGACCGGGTCGTGATGCACCCACACCACGGGGGCGCCTTCACTGCGTGCCCGACGCACGAGAGTATCGGTCCTCGACAGCACGCCTTGTTCGTCGAAGCAGCCCGGCAGCACCCCCGCCTGCATGTCGATCACGAGGAGGACGGTGCGGTCCTCCGACCCCGCGACCATGCCGGGCATCAGTCCCAGGCCAGGTAGTCCTCGATGGCGAACGCCGTGTCGACGGGGTCGCTCACGGGGAACAGGTGTCCGCCGCCCTCGATCGTCACGAGGCTGGCACGCTCCACGGCGGAGGCGCGAAGCTTCTCGCCGTTCGCCGTCGGCATGACGTCGTCCGCGGATCCCTGGATGATCAGGATCGGCACGGAAGGCGCGATCGGCACGTCGACGTCCTCGACGCCCAGCAGCAGCACGCCGAGGGCGCGGTCGGTGCGCTTCGCGGAGAGCGCGCGGGCGACCGTGCCGCCGACGCCGTGGCCGCCGATCCAGGTCGCGCCGATGCCGACGTGGTCCATGACGTCGCTCGCGTCCTGCACCCGGTCCTCAAGTGTTGCGTCGTCGTCCTTGCGGTTGCCGACCCGCAGCACGCGGATCCCCTCACCGGCGAGGATGTGCGCGACCGATCCCAGCGCTCCGCCTTCGAGGCCGCGACCTGGGATGAGCACCAGAACGGGTCCGTCACCCTCCGACATCTCGTCGATGTAGGGGATCGCGCGGCCATCGGGTTCGAAGATGCTGTTGTTCTCGGTAGTCACCGAGATATCGTACCGAGTCTCACCGGGGCCTCCGCTGGGGCCATCATCTGGACGAGAGGGGCCGCACGGGTTCCGTGCCGAGGCTCGAAGGCGCGACATCACCGGGCGTACGATCGCGAGACGGCCTGTGACCGCACGGGCGATGCGAGGAGCGACGATGACTCAGTACCTCATCTACTTCAACCAGCAGTGGGTCGGCGATCACAGCCCTGAGTGGTTCGCCGCGCGCGGTCCGCTCGCCAATGCCGTGGTGTCGGACATCAGGGATGCCGGCGCACTCGTCTTCGCGGCAGGCGTGCACGAAGACGACGATGCCGCGTTCACGGCCGACGCGACCAGCGGAACGACAGTCCTCACCTCCGGTCCCTTCGCCCCGGCCGAGCAGCGCATCGGGGGACTCACGATCATCGACGTCGCTGACGACGACACCGCGAAGGAGTGGGCGGGCAGGATCGCCGAGGCATGCGGTTGGCCGCAGGAGGTCCGGCGGGTCAGCTGACCTGCTCCCCCTCATCGGGCTCGGCACGGAGAAGATCCGCGATCTCCTCCTCCGGACGAGGCGCGATGTTCTCGTCCTCCTCGAGCTCGGGGATCGTGGGCTCACCCGGTTCCGGGACATGCCGGGGCGTGGAGTGCGCATCAGTATCGGACATGGCCGTGCCTCCTCTGGACGACACCGTCATCCTATGAGCCTCACGACGAGCGGGGGCGCTCAGCGCGAGACCCGATCCAGCCAGTCCTGGATCAGCGCCCGCAACAGCGCGGGCCGCTCGTGCGGAAGCGCGTGGCCGGTGTCGTCGAGCACCGCCGCCGTCGCATGCGGGTAGCGATCCACGAGATCGAGCGCGGCAGTGTATCCGACCGTCGAGTCGAGCCGGCCCGCCACGACGAGGGTCGGACCGTCGAACGGCGCCCCCTTCCCCGGCGCAAGTTCCCAGCGCTCGCCGATCCGCTCCATCGCCGCCTCATCCGCGAGCTCCATGCCGGGCACGACGAACCGCTCGTAGCGCTCCAGCATCGCGGGCGTCTGCACGACGAAGTAGCCCCGGAACTCCTCGTCGCCGAGATCGCCGGATCCGACGACCACACGATGCTCCGGCACGTCCCGGATGCCAGGCAGCAGTGGACAGACCAGAGCGAGTCCCGCGATCCGGGAGGGGTGGCGTTCGGCCATCGCCAGCGCGAAATGCGCGCCCGCCGAATGCCCGACGAGCAAAGACGGCTCGCCGCCGCTCACCTGCTCCACGAACTCGCGGAGCACGGTCAGCACGTCCTCTGCGCTGCCGATCTCCGCGGGTGCCGGGGTGCGGCCCATCCCGGGCAGATCGGGATAGATCCGCCGGATCCCCGTTGCGCCCGCGAACGCGGCCTCGAAGCAGGCCTCCGACTCGCGATGGTCCACGCCTGCGCCGTGCAGGATCACCGCCGGTCGCCCCGAACCGTGCTCGACGTAGTGCACCGTGGTCTTGCCCGTGCGCGCTTCCACGGCCCCAACGTAGTGCGTCCGTTCCGGCGAGGCACCCCTCACGTCGATCTCACATCCCGTCCGCGGCGGGTGCAACTGACCGGCGGAAGCCCCGTACGCTGGACGACGCCGCGAACTGCGCGCGAAAGGAAGGGTTCCATGAAGATCACCCAGCTTCGGCGGTTCGTCGCCGTCGCGGAGGAACTGCACTTCCCGCGCGCGGCCGCCCGACTCGGGATCCCGCTCGCCGCTCTGTACTCGTCCATCGAGAAGCTCGAGGAAGAGGTCGGGCACCCGCTCGTCACGCGGGGAAGCTCCACCAGTCTGACCAGCGCCGGCCTCCTCCTACTGCCCGAGGCGCGGGACAGGATCGCCGCGGCACCGCCGCCTCCGCAGAAATCGGGCGCGCCTTCCGGTGGCAAGGCCAAGGCATCCAAAGGAAAGGGCCGAGCTCCCGCTGTGAAGGGACAGCCCAAGCCCTACAAGAAGCGCCAGGGCCGCTGACGCGGTCTATCCCGGCCTAGCCGTGGGAGCGACTCACTAGGCAGCTAACGAGCCTCGAAGGTCACGCAGCCCTCAGCGGTGTGATCGCCGCGATCTGCTCGGCGGCGCGATCCTCGGCCAGGTCCAGCTCATACCGCGTCTGCAGGTTGAGCCAGAACTGGGCCGACACGCCGAAGTAACGCCCCAGGCGGAGCGCAGTGTCGGCCGAGATCCCCCTCTTGCCATGCACGATCTCGTTGATGCGCCGCGGCGGCACCCCGATAGCCACGGCAACCTTGTTCTGCGTGATCTCGAAGCCCTTGATGAAGTCCTCCATGAGAACCTCGCCCGGGTGAATCGGGGGAATCTTGTCAGTGATGGTCAACGATCTCCACCTCCTCTGGTCCAGCTGCGGTCCACAGGAAGCAGATCCGCCACTGATCATTGATCCTGATGCTGTGTTGTCCGGCGCGATCGCCCTTCAGCGCTTCGAGCCGGTTTCCGGGTGGGAGCCTTAGATCGTCGAGCGACTCAGCCGCCCCCACCTGACGTAGCTTGCGCAAGGCGGTCGTGTGGATCCGAGAATCGATCGACGGCACGCGATCACGACGCCACAACCGTTCGGTGGTCTTGTCGCCGAACGATCTGATCACGGGCTCAGAATATAACGGATACCGTCAATAACGCTAGGCGTTAAATCGGAACGCCACATCGCCGTCGTCCTGCATGACGTTCCTTGCCCTCCAGGTGGGTCTTGCCTTGGAACGCGCCTCGACCACGGATCCGGTGTCCACCAGGTCCTGGAACGAGATGACCTCGGCCTTGATGAGGGCGGTCGTTATCTCGTGGACTGACGGCCATGCGATTCCGTCACGTGAGCATCGAACCAGGTCGCCACGTCGTCCTCGCTCAGCATCGGCGGACGTTCTTGCAAACATTCGTTGCACAGTGCGTGCCAGCCCACGTCGTCGCGCCACAAGTGCGGGTGTCCCTCAGTTACCCAGTCCGGGGACCACGCGACGTCGAACGCGCAGTCGATGCGGCTTGTCACCGCCCACGCGAGAGTCCGAATCGCCTCGTCCGAGATCCCATACGCCCCGATGCCGTTGTAGACGCTCAGTTCATCCCGCACCGCGTCGTAGAGCAACTCCAGCTCTCGCGTGCCCCAGTCGGATCTATCGCGGCGCGCGTCCTTGGCTGCGCCTGCATCGTGCGTGCTCACACCAGATCCTCAAAGCTGTCTTCGCCGGGTCGCCAGACCATCCATGCGCTGTCAGCGAAGCCCGCCAGAGGAGCGACCTCGGCGGGACTTCCTCGAGCCTCGGGTGGATCCGGACCCCGCCCGTGTTGAGCCGTATGGAGATGCCAGTCCCGGTCTGTTCTGACGTGGATGTCACGGTCCCCGGAACCAGTTTTCGCAAGGCGTCCGCATAGCCGAGATCTGATTCGTTCCAGATTCTCCCGTTCCAGACGATCTCGGGCCAGACATAGCAACTCAGCGTCACGGGACCGGATCCGTCCGGCTCCCCATCGAACCGCAGTTGCACGTAATCGTTGAGGACGAACTCGACCGAGCGGATCCGGTTTCCGACAAGGCGCGATAGCAGCTCGTTCGGCACATACCCGGTCCGATTGCTCACGCGACCGCCAGACGTTCAGCGTTCTCGCGGTGTCGTGGGCGGATGACCGCCGGATCACGCAGCGAAGGCATACGAGAAACTTAGACGTTGAAGCGGAACTCCACCACATTACGTTGCGGATAGGCATCACCACGGTGCAGAGCCTGCTATTACGAGTGGCTGCCGCGGCCCGTCACACTGTCAGCATCTCGAGGCAGTGCGATGTTGGTAACGTCCAGGAGTGACCTTTAATGCTCGGATCGAACCCTATGTCCTCAAGATAGGGCAGCCGTTCACCGTTTTCGTCAACGATGCGCCGGAGTGGTCGAACAAGACCATCAGTGTGCAGATCGAATCGAGCGACGACATCGAACCGCTGATGATGGCGATGTCATTCTCGATGGAGATCGGGGACGACGGCATGGGAAGCTGGCACCACGCTTCCGGATTCGAGATCGACCGAGAAAGCGTCGTCTTCGTCTCGGCGGCCGGGATCGCGCCGCCGTTTGATCCCTCGTCACAGCAACCTCCGGTCGCGCCGGAGCTCGTATATCCCGAGTTCGTGTCGATGACAGCACTGAATTCGCCGAACACGGCCAGTGACAAGGTCGTCGACTTGTACCTCGACCTACAGAGGCGTAGAGAGGCACGATTCGAGCAACCACTCGGCACGCCCGGTCGGGGCTCACAGTTCCGCGCGGCCGTCTTCATCGAAGGGCTGCTGATCACCCAGCCGATCCCGACCACGCACGGCGTCGTGCACCCACAGATGCTCGAGGTCCACGACGGCGACCTCCGTGATCTCATGAATGTCTCCCTCGAGCGCCTCAGGTGGCCAGGACGCGTCAATGACGAAACATGGAATCAACGACTTCGCCGCAACGACTTCGCGGTGTTCGAGTTCCCACAGATCTGGGCAAAAGACGAGACCGAAGCCGATGCTCTCGCGATGGCCGAGACAGACAAGCTCGTACTCACCCTCGCATACCTGCGGTACGCGGCGCCTCGGCCGATCATGGTTGCGCTCGAGAGCCGTACGCCACAGCACATCCGCTTCCGAAACCTCCGCGAAGGCTACACCGGGAACCTCATAGGCGGATTCATGGGCGGTGAAAGCTCTCGCGAGGTCCTCCGTGTTGGCGGCGCCGTCACTGCGGCACCCGAGGTGGAGTTGTATGTCAATCTCTATCTCGAAGCCCGACGCGAAAAGCAGGAGGATTCTCGCTACTTCAAGCTCTGGGCCGTCCTCGAAACGATCGCGATCAACGAGGTCCCCGACGGCGCGAAGGTCTTCCTCGACGACGGCTCCCAGTGGCCGGATGGGGGCACAACAAGCCAAGCCGCTCCTCGCGTATTCGAACTTGTCAGATCAGCCAGCCTCGCCGGACGCGAATGGCCCGACGGTGGTGACCTATATGCCTTCATTCGCACAGTGTATGGGCGGCGGAATGCCACCGCGCACTATGGGCGTTTCATCCCGACCGATCCTGTGCAGCAAGTGCAGTCGAAGTGGTATCCGTGGGCTGCCAAGACGCTCTCGACAAGAAGCGGGCATCCAGGATGGCTCTGGGAGCTCGACAGGGTCGTTCACGAGGTCGTTGGCTCGCGGATCGCCGAGAATGCGACGGCCATCTGACGTGACAAACGATTCCGCGGCGGCGACATAGGAGTCTAAAACCACGCTGTTAGTTGCTGAACCTAAACTCCACCACGTCGCCGTCCTGCATCACGTAGTCCTTGCCCTCCAGACGCGCCTTGCCCTTCGAACGGGCCTCGACCACGGATCCGGTGTCCACCAGGTCCTGGAACGAGATGACCTCGGCCTTGATGAAGCCCTTCTCGAAGTCGGTGTGGATCACGCCGGCCGCCTGAGGAGCCTTGTCGCCCTTGTGGATCGTCCAGGCGCGCGCTTCCTTCGGGCCCGCCGTGAGGTAGGTCTGCAGGCCCAGGGTGTCGAATCCGATACGCGCGAGCTGGTCGAGGCCGGACTCGTCCTGACCGGTGGAGGCGAGAAGCTCCGCGGCGTCCTCGGGATCCAGGTCGATGAGCTCGGACTCGATCTTCGCATCCAGGAAGATCGCCTGCGCCGGGGCGACGAGAGCGGCGAGCTCCGCCTTGCGGGCAGCGTCCGTGAGCACGGCCTCGTCCACATTGAAGACGAAGATGACCGGCTTCGAGGTCAGCAGGCCCAGCTCCTTGATCGGAGCCAGGTCGATCCCGCTCGTGGAGAGCAGCTGACCGCGCTCGAGCGAGTCCTTCGCGGCGTTTGCGGCCTCGAGCACGGAGGCGTCGGTCTTGCGGCCGCGCACCTCCTTCTCGATGCGCACGATCGCCTTCTCGAGCGTCTGCAGGTCGGCGAGCATGAGCTCGGCGTTGATCGTCTCGAGGTCGTTCTTGGGGTCGATCTCACCGTCGACGTGCACCACGTCGTCATCGGCGAAGCCGCGGACGACCTGCGCGATCGCGTCGGCCTCGCGGATGTTCGCGAGGAACTGGTTGCCCAGCCCCTCCCCCTCACTCGCGCCGCGCACGATGCCCGCGATGTCGACGAACGACACCGTCGCGGGCAGGATCCGCTCGCTGCCGAAGATCTCGGCGAGCGCGTTCAGCCGCGCGTCGGGCAGGTTCACCACGCCGACGTTCGGCTCGATCGTCGCGAACGGGTAGTTCGCCGCGAGCACGTCGTTCTTGGTGAGGGCGTTGAAGAGGGTGGACTTGCCGACGTTGGGCAGTCCTACGATTCCGATGGTGAGAGCCACGGGGTACGAGTCTACCGGGGTGGCTGCGCGGAGCATGCCACGTCCGAGGGGGCTGTGACGGCGTAACGATGCAGCCACGGATCTCATCGGCGATGGCATCGTCCCCATAGTCTCTGGCCATGCGAAAGCTCAGGACCGTCGCCTGCGGGCTTTGCGTCGTAGCGGTCGTCGCGCTCAGCGGCTGCCAGGCTCTCTTCCCCGCGGCTGTGCGCATCAACTACGACGGGTCCGTCGACTATGTCACCTGCCATTCCGGCACGCCAGGGCTCGATGAATCGCGGGCGATGTCATATGCGTCGTCACATCAAACCAACGGTCTCGAGATCCAACCCGTCAGCGAGCTGGGAGTTCCGACGGCAGGGCAGGTCGTCCACTTCCAGCGGCCAACGGCGGGATGGAAGTCCATCCTCGTCGGATCCTCGACGCACTCACTTGCGAGCGCCAGAGCTGACCACGTGTCTCTCGGAGAGTGGATCTGGAACGCCGGCGATCACTGCACGATCAACGAGTAGCCACGACCGGCCAGGATTCCGCCGTCATCCCGACCGCGTAGCCGTCAGCCGCGGATCGCGCGATAGGCGGCCGTCACATACGGCATCGACAGCGTCGCGCCCTCGGCGAGGCCGAGCTCGTCGAACAGGTCGTCCATAGCCTGCGCGATCCGCACCTTCTCCTCGGGCGGCGACGTGATGATCATGCTGCGCGAGCTCGCCATCGCATGCAGTTCGGCGCGCGTCATCTCCCGCGACCACTCCCAGCGCCGTTCTTCCAGCTCCCCGAACGGGGCGGCGACGCGCACGGCGTTCTCGCCGATCATCTCCTCCGCCGCGCTGCCGCCCATGATCTCGGTCAGCCGTCGCACCCATCCGGTGCGGTCGTCCCGCACGTTCCAGATGAGCCCGAGCACGCCGCCGGGGCGCACCACACGACCGATCTCCGCGGAGGCGGCGACGGGATCCACCCAGTGCCACGCCTGACCGAGGGTGGCGGCGTCGGCGACGGCATCAGCCAGCGGCAGAGCCTCCGCGGTGCCCGTGACCGCTTCGACTCCGGGCGTCTTCTCCCGCAGGGCCTCGAGCATCTGCGGATCCGGGTCCACGGCCGTCACGCCCGTGCCCCCGAGGGCGAGCACGGCACGGGTGAGCTTGCCGGTCCCCGCACCGATGTCGACGACGGCTTTGTCGCCTTCCGCCAGCGGCTCCAGCAACCAGGCGACCGCGTCCGACCGGTACTCCGGTCGCCCCTTCTCGTAGCTGCCCGTCTCGGATCCGAAGCTCGTCGCACGTTCGACCATGCTTCGACACTACGCCCGGATCCGGTCCGTCCCGGCGCGCCTGAGCCGCGCCGACCCCTCCCCGGCGGAGGGTGGATGCGTGGCACTGGACTTCACCGCGATCGACTTCGAGACGGCGAACTCCTCCCCGGCCTCCGCGTGTGCGGTGGGCCTGGTCCGCGTCAGGGACGGCATCGTCGTCGCACAGACGGGCTGGCTGATCCGCCCGCCGGCAGGCCACGACGCCTTCCAGGAATGGAACGTGCGGATCCACGGCATCGAGGCGCATGAGGTCGCCGACGCCGACGGGTGGAGCGAGCAGCTCGACCGCCTCTGCGCGTTCGCCGGCGCCGATGTGCTCGTCGCGCACAACGCGGGCTTCGACCTGAACGTGATCCGCCGCGCCTGCGAGGCCACCGGAGACGAGTGCCCTCCGTACCAGTCGCTCTGCAGTCTGAGCGTCGCGCGCAAGGTGTACGACCTCGACTCCTACAAGCTCCCGGTCGCCGCGGCCGCGGCCGGCTTCGGCGCGTTCCCGCACCACGACGCCCTGGCCGACGCACGCGCCTGCGCGCAGATCGTGATCGACGCGGCCCGGCGCACGGCGTCGGGCACGGTGCAGCAGCTCGCCGACGCGATCGGCGTGCGCCTCGGCGACCCGCTCGCGCCCGCCGCGCCCGCGAAGGTGCGCGCCGCCGCCTGACGCCGTTCCGGCCGCCCCGGCCTCGCTCTCCTGCGATGTCGGTGGCCCCGCCCATGATGGACGCATGGACGCGCTCGCACTGCTCATCGCCGCACTCACCGCCGTGGCGGGCCTCGCCGTGGGCTGGTTCCTCGGCCGCAGCCGCGCCGCCGCCGACCTCGCCCGCGCCGACGCCGAGCTCGCCGTCGTGCGCGAAGACAGGGACAGGCAGAACGACCTGTACCGCGATGCCGTCGAGCACGCACGACGCGAGCAGCACGACGCCGCGGAGCGCGTGCGCCAGGAGAACGCCGTGCTCACCGCTCTCGCCCCGGTGCGCGAGAGCCTGCACCGCATGCAGCAGACCGTGACCGTGCTGGAGCGCGAGCGACATGCGCAGTTCGGCCAGCTCAGCGAGCAGCTGCGGCGCACCGAGGAGAACGGAGAGGCGCTGCGCTCCACGACCGAGTCGCTGGCCGGCGCACTGCGCTCGACGTCCGCGCGCGGAGTGTGGGGCGAGACGCAGCTCCGCCGCGTGGTGGAGGCCGCCGGCCTCACCCGGCACGTCGACTTCGACCTGCAGGCCACGATCCACTCCGATGCGGGACACGGCCGCCCCGACATGGTGATCCGTCTCGCCGGCGGGGCATCGATCGCGGTGGACGCGAAGGCCCCGCTCGACGCCTTCCTCGCCGCGGGGGCACTCGGATCCGACGATCCGCAGCGGCGTCCCCTCATGCAGCAGCACGTCAAGGCCGTGCGCGCGCACATCGATGCCCTGGCGAAGAAGGCCTACTGGTCGGGGCTCGAGGTGAGCCCCGAGTTCGTGATCTGCTTCCTGCCCACCGAGTCGTTGCTGTCGGCCGCCCTCGACGAGGATCCGGCTCTCCTCGACTACGCCTTCAACAAGCGGGTGGCGCTGGCCACCCCGGTGAATCTCTGGGCCGTGCTGAAGACCGTCGCCTACACCTGGAAGCAGCAGGAGCTCTCCGCCGAGGCCGCCGTGCTCCTCGACCTCGGCACTCAGCTGTACGACCGGCTCGGAGTACTGGCGAACCACGCCGACGACCTGCGCCGCGCTCTCGAGCGCACGGTCGACAGCTACAACCGCTTCGCCGGCTCCTTGGAGAGTCGCGTGCTCGTGACGGCCCGCCGCTTCCCCGGCGTGGATGCGGATGCCCTCACCGCCCCTGCGACACTGACCAGCTCGACGCGACGGTTCACCGCGGACGAACTGGCGTCATCCGCGGATGAGGACCACGCCGACGGGATGCGTGCGGACCTCGGCGAGCTGCGTGTCCGTCTGGGGAGTCAGGATGCCGACGCCGAGGCGCCGATCGATCGGGACTCCGACCGCTCCGAGCACGCCGATCAGGCCGATCCGGCCGAGCCGGAGGAGGTCACGCGCTCCCGGGAACCCCGCTGAGCAGGGCGACGACGGTGGCGGAGAACAGCACGAAAGCGCCGATCATCCACCAGGCGCTGATCTCGTGCCCCTCTTCGCGACGCACGCGGAACAGGACATCGGTGCGGCGAGCGGCGTCCATCTCGACGATCTTGACGGATCCGGTGTCAGTGACCGTCTCCTGGCGGTAGATCTTCTCCGCAGCCATCGTCCACGCTCCCCTGCTCCGCATTCCGAATCGCGCTGAATGCGCCGTGCACGCCGGTCGGCGCCTCCTCCATTGTGCCAGGTGACGCCGAGAAGACGCGGAATGCGATCAGGTCGTTACCCACGGGCCTCCACAGGAGGCCGGTGCAGCCCGCTCGCTCAGGAAGCCGGCACCGCGGGCGCCCCGCTCAGAGCCACTTCGAGACGAGGTGCTCCGAGGCGACACGGCGCAGGGTGCCGGACGCGCTGCGCAGCACGACGCTCTCCGTGTAGAGGTAGTCGCCGTCGCGCCGGACGCCCGCGACGAGCTGACCGTCGGTCACCCCGGTCGCGACGAAGATCGTGTTGTTGCCGCTCACCAGGTCGTCGGCTTCATAGACCTTGTCCATGTCGAGTCCGGCGTCGATGCCGCGCTGACGCTCGTCGTCGTCACGCGGCCACAGCCGGCCCTGGATGTGCCCGCCCAGCGCCTTGATCGCGCATGCGGTGACGATGCCCTCTGGACTTCCGCCGACGCCGATGCACATGTCGGTGCGCGCGCCGTGTCGGGCGGCGTTGATGCCGCCGGCGACGTCGCCGTCGCTCATCAGGCGCGTACCTGCGCCGGCGTCGCGGATCTCCTGGATGAGCTGCTCGTGGCGCGGACGGTTCAGCACCGAGACGACGATCTCCTCGACGGGCTTGCCGAGGGCGCCGGCCAGACGCTTGATGTTCTCGGCGACGGGGAGGCGGATGTCGACGACGCCGACGCCGGCGGGGCCCGTGACGAGCTTGTCCATGTAGAACACGCTGGAGGCGTCGAGCATCGTGCCGCGGTCGGAGACCGCGATCACCGAGAGCGCGTTCTGGCGGCCGGCCGCCGTCAGCGAGGTGCCATCGATCGGGTCCACCGCGATGTCGCACTGCGGGCCCGTCCCGGATCCGCTGCCGACGTGCTCCCCGTTGAAGAGCATGGGGGCGTTGTCCTTCTCGCCCTCGCCGATGACCACGCGGCCGTCGAAGTCCACGGTGCCGAGGAAGGCTCGCATCGCATCCACGGCGGCGCCGTCCGCCGCCTCCTTCGCGCCGCGTCCGATGAACGGGACGGCGCGGATCGCCGCGGCCTCCGTCGCACGGACGAGTTCCAGTGCGAGGTTGCGGTCGGGGCTGAGGGGGCTGAGATCGGCTGTGAGGCTCACCATGCCCCCAGCGTAGGGGCGGACCGGTTACGGATCCGCAGATTTCCGCGCCGGGAAACCGAAAGATCCACGCTTCTTTACCAGGCCGAAGATCCGCCTTCCCGGGCCCGCCGTCACGCGCTCTGAATCGCCGATCCTGCGGCGCTAGAGTGGCACAGACCCCCGTCGTCCAGCACAGGAGAAGCCATGCCCGTTGCCACCCCGGATCAGTACGCCGAGATGCTCGACCGCGCGAAGGCGGGCGGCTTCGCCTACCCGGCCTTCAACGTCTCCAGCTCGCAGACCATCCACGCCGTGCTGCAGGGTCTGACCGAGGCCGGCTCCGACGGCATCATCCAGGTCACCACCGGCGGCGCCGACTACTTCGCCGGTCAGACCGTCAAGGCCCGCGCCACCGGCGCGCTCGCGTTCGCGAAGTTCGCCACCGAAGTCGCGAAGTCCTACCCGGTCACCGTGGCACTGCACACCGACCATTGCCCGAAGGACGCCCTCGCCGGTTTCGTCGAGCCGCTCGTCGCCGCTTCCGAGGAAGAGGTCAAGGCGGGCCGCAACCCCATCTTCCAGTCGCACATGTGGGACGGCTCGGCGGTGCCGCTCGCGGAGAACATCGAGATCGCCCGCGACCTCCTCCCCCGCATGAAGGCGATCAACGCGATCCTCGAGGTCGAGATCGGCGTCGTCGGCGGCGAGGAGGACGGCGTCGCGCACGAGGGCTCGAACGAGGCGCTCTACACGACGTTCGCCGACGTCGACCAGGCCGTGCAGGCGCTGGGACTCGGCGAGCAGGGCCGCTACATCGCGGCGCTCACCTTCGGCAACGTGCACGGCGTCTACAAGCCGGGCGGCGTGAAGCTCCGTCCCGAGCTGCTCGGCGAGATCCAGCAGCAGGTCGCCGCGAAGTACGGTACGGGCGCCAAGCCGCTCGACCTCGTCTTCCACGGCGGATCCGGCTCGACCGACGCGGAGATCGCCCTCGCGGTCGCGAACGGCGTGGTGAAGATGAACATCGACACCGACACCCAGTACGCGTTCACGCGCTCGATCGCCGGCTACATGTTCAACAACTATGACGGCGTCCTGAAGGTCGACGGCGAGGTCGGCAACAAGAAGGTCTACGACCCGCGCGCCTGGGGCAAGGTCGCCGAGACCGCGATGGCGCAGCGCGTCCTCGAGTCGACGCGCCAGCTCGGCTCCTACGGCCAGTCGAAGAGCTGACGACCGGCACAGTCGCACCGGCGTTCAGGAGCGCCGCGGGGATCCCTCCCCGCGGCGCTCCTGTCGTCGGGCGGACCAGCGGCCCGGTTCACCCCGAGGACGAACCATCGCCGATGTCCTGGCGCAGGATGACGGTGCCCGCGGTGTTGCGGATCTCGACCGTGCGGATGTCCGACAACGGCTGCGCGGTTCCCGCCGAGAGCGTCGCGGTGCGTCCGGGATCCGCCTTCCAGGTCGAGAGGTCGGTGCTCTTCCCGTCGTCCCCGACGACCGTGAGGACGTAGGTCCAGCCCGCATCGGGAGCGCCCGCGGCGTAGAGGCAGGCCATGTCGATCTTCGTCCCCCACGCGACCGGGGTCAGTGAGATCGTGGCGCTCAGGGGCACGGCGCCTGCTCCCTTCAGCGCCACTGAGACCGCCGGCCGCGGAGCGAGCGCGACGATCGTGACCGGCACGGCGATGGCGAGCGCGGCCGCGATGCCGACACCGGTCCACAGCGCGCGGCGCCGGGAGCGCCGCCTGGCACGGGCGATCGACAGCAGCTTCGGCCCCGCAGGGTCGACGTCATCGGTGCCGATCCGCGCCGCGTCGTCCGCGTGTACGCGCGAAAGCAGACCCACGGCGGGAACCAGTTCTGCGAGCGCCGTGCGGCATTCCGCGCAGACCGCGAGGTGCGCCTCGTACTGCGCGCGGTCCGCCGCAGACAGCGCGCCCATCGCATAGGCGGCATCCCATGTCGCGAACGGATCCGGATCCACGCTCACCGGATCACCCCTCTCTCCTGCAGCGCGAGCCTCAGGGCCCGCAGTCCGTAGTGCATCCTGGACTTCACCGTGCCGCCCGGAATCCCGAGCTCGGTCGCGATCTCGTCGACGCTGCGACCTCGGTAGTAGCCGGCGACGATCACGGCGCGATGCTCGGGGCTGAGGTCTGCGAGCGCGTCCTCGATGAGGATCGCATCGAACAGCCGGTCCGTGACATCGCCCGAGACGCGCTCGGGGACCTCCGCCATCGGATGCTCGTGGCGCCGCCTGGCGCTGCGCGCCTCGTCGATGACCAGGTGACGGGCGACCGTGAACATCCACGCCCGGGTGGTCGTCACCTCCTGTTCCAGGATCCGCGGCGTGCGCCAGGCGCGCAGCAGCGTCTCCTGCACCACGTCGTCCGCCGAGGCGCTGCTCCCGGTGAGGTGCACGACGTAGCGGCGGATCGGTCCCGCGTGCACGTCGTAGAGCGCCGTCAGCCGTTCGTCGTCATCGTCCACAGTCGCCTCCTCACAGGGAAACGAGGCCCGTGCCCCGGAGGTTCACCGGTGGCTGAGCCCTGGCCCGCGTCGCCGCGAACCCGGATCCCCGAGGCGTCTTGCTCTCAGTATGCTCGCCGCGCTCTTCTTTGAGACGTTCGATCCGGCCGGCGACGTCCGTCACCGAGGGATCATCCGGTCGGCGACGCCCGAAGTAGCCGATCGGCTGATGCGGGCCCCGTGGTCGGATTTCTAGCGTAGAAGGCATGAACATCTCCCTCTCTCGCAGGCTCATCGCCGCCTCGACCATCGCCCTGGCTGCCGTCGCCATCGTCCCCACGACGGCCGCCGCGGAAGCCCCCACCGCCGCAGTCTCCGCCCCCTTCGCGAAGAAGGTCCTGACCCCGTCCGAGACGCTCGCGTCCACCCCGTGGAAGACGACGAGCGCCCGCGATGCCCAGGGCCATCGCGTCGCGCTGGACGACCCGGCCGTGTCGAACTTCGTGGGCTGGGCCTACTTCAAGGCCGACGGGACGTTCACGATGTACAACCTCGACGACAGCCCGAAGATGCACGGCGACTGGAGCGTGGCGGCCGACGGCTCGTCGCGCTGGATCGCCGCCAAGGATGCGAACGGTGCGGTGCTGTTCCAGCGGGTCGTGCCGATCGTGCAGCTCGACAAGAACGTCTTCACCTACCGCGTGTTCCCGAACGCGGCCGACCAGAGCGTGTACTACGACATCGTGCACACCAAGACCAACCACGTCGAGCCCGGCACCGGCGGCCGCGGCCCCGGCGCGCACGGCGGCCACGGCGGCCATGGCGCCGGGAACGGCGGCCACCACTTCAACAACGGCAACGCACACTGATCCACGGATCAGGACGAGCCCGGTTCCTCACGGAGCCGGGCTCTTCGCGTCCGAGGAACTACTTCTGCAGCTGCCCGTTCAGGTACGAGATCACAGCCGGATCTGCGAAGAACGGCACCATCAGGCAGACCGCCGCCAGCATCCCGAACACGATGCCGCCCGCGACCGGGAGCCACCACGTGAGCTTGCCGCGCCGCAGCCTGGCCACCGACCAGGCGGCAGTCGCGACCCAGCCGACGATCAGGACGACGCCGGCGACGATGCCCCAGGTCCGCGCCTGCCCGTAGTTCGTGAACGTGCCGGAGATCCCCATGGCCTGCATCAGGGTCGTCAGGAGCGAAGACGGATTGAGGTAGGTGATGACCGTGGTGATCACGTTCCAGAGCCCGTAGGCGAGCAGCGCGATCGACGCCATCCGATCGACCGGGTGCGCCGGGCGCTCCCCCGCCGCCTCCGCGGGAGCCGTAGGGGTCACGGGCTGAGCGGCGGGCGCCGTCGGCGGAATGTGCACGGCGGGCGGCGGCACCAGTGGCCGTCCCGCTCGACTGCTCTGCTCCTCCGGCGTCGCGTACTCGCCGAAGGCAGGCCGGCGCGGCTGCTCCACAGAACCGGAATCGGTCATCGGCTGCGTCCGCCCAGTGCCCGCTCGTCGCGCTGGCCGGAGACGTCCTGGCGGAGCTCCTTCGGCAGCGAGAACATCAGATCCTCCTCCGCCGTGCGCACCTCCTCGACGTCGCCGTATCCCGCCTCGGCGAGCGCCTGCAGGACCTCCTGCACCAGCACCTCCGGCACGGAGGCACCGCTCGTCACACCGACCGTCGTGACGCCATCGAGCCACTCCTGTCGCACCTCGTCCGCGTAGTCCACGCGATACGCGGCCTTCGCGCCGTACTCGCGCGCCACCTCGACCAGGCGCACGCTGTTGGAGGAGTTGGCGGATCCGACCACGATCACCAGATCCGCGTCTGCAGCGACCTTCTTGATCGCGACCTGACGGTTCTGGGTGGCGTAGCAGATGTCGTCGGACGGCGGATCCTGCAGCTCCGGGAAGCGCGTGCGAAGCCGGTTCACGGTCTCCATGGTCTCGTCGACCGAGAGCGTGGTCTGCGAGAGCCAGACGACCTTGGACGGGTCGCGCACCTCGACGATGTCGGCCTCCGCCGGGGAATTCACCACCGTGACGTGATCAGGGGCCTCGCCGGCGGTGCCCTCGACCTCCTCATGGCCGTCGTGGCCGATGAGCAGGATCTCGAAGTCGTCGCGGGCGAAGCGCACGGCCTCGCGGTGCACCTTGGTCACCAGCGGGCAGGTCGCGTCGATCGCGTGCAGGTGGCGGTCCTCCGCCGCGGAGACGACCATCGGCGAGACGCCGTGAGCGCTGAAGACGACGTGCGAGCCCTCGGGGATCTCGTCCACCTCGTCGACGAAGATGGCGCCCTGCTCCTCGAGCTCGGTGACCACGTGGATGTTGTGCACGATCTGCTTGCGCACGTACACCGGGGCGCCGTAGCGCTGCAGCGCCTTCTCCACCGCGACCACGGCGCGGTCGACGCCGGCGCAGTAACCGCGCGGCGCGGCGAGCAGCACGCGCTTGCGCCCCTCGACGGGACGGTCCTGGAGCGGCTCGCGCACGGCCGTGGGGCGGCGGCGAGGGATCTGCGGCACGGGCAGCGCGACGGGAGAACTCACGCCCCGATTCTACCGGCGGCGTCCTGACAGCCGGCCGGGATCCGGCAGATGGCCATTGCTACGCTGGGGAGGCGATGACCGTCTTCGAAGCAGCCTCCGTGCCCGGTGAGGCCCCGCCCGCCGATTCCGTCGCGCCGCGCGAGTCCTCCGCGGACGCCCCGACCTCGATCGCGAGGCTGAACGCCACGATCCGCGACTTCGTGGCGCAGTGGGGCACGGTCTGGGTCGAGGGCGAGATCACGAGCTGGAACGTGCGGGCCGGCAACATCTTCGCGCGCCTCAAGGACACCCGCTCCGACGCGCAGATCTCGATCCGGGTGTGGTCGAGCGTGCGGGCGCGGATCCCCGCCGATCTCGCCGTCGGCGACCACGTGATCGCGGCGGTCAAGGCCGACTACTTCGTCAAGGCGGGCGACTTCAGCTTCACGGTGTCGGCGATGAAGCACGTCGGCCTCGGCGACCAGCTCGAGCGCCTCGAGCGGCTGCGCGCGCAGTTGCGCCAGGAGGGTCTTTTCGACCCTTCCCGCAAGAAGCCGCTCCCCTTCCTCCCCCACGTGATCGGACTGATCACGGGTGAGAACTCCGACGCCGAGAAGGACGTGCACCGCAACGCCGAGCTGCGCTGGCCGCAGGTGCGCTTCCGCACCGTGCACGCCGCGGTGCAGGGCGATCGCTGCGTGCCCGAGACCCTCGCCGCGCTCAAAGTGCTCGACGCGGATCCCGACGTCGACGTCATCGTCATCGCCCGTGGCGGCGGGGATCCGCAGACCCTTCTCGGCTTCAGCGACGAGCGCCTGGTGCGTGCGGTCGCCGCGGCGACCACGCCCGTGGTCAGCGCGATCGGTCACGAGAACGACCATCCGCTGCTGGACGATGTGGCGGACCTGCGCGCCTCGACTCCGACCGACGCCGCCAAGCGGGTCGTGCCCGACGTCGGCGAGCAGCGCGCGCTCGTCGCCCAGCTGCGAGCCCGCGCGGCGACCAGGGTGTCGCAGCGCATCTCGCACGACATCGCCCAGCTCGAGCAGCTGAGGTCGAGACCCGTGCTGCGGGATCCTGAGCCGCTCATCGAGCGCCGCGCGCAGGAGGTGTGGCTGCTCGCCGCCCGCTCCCGCGACACGCTGGGACGTGCGGTCGATGCCGCGGGGAGGCGCACGGCCGAGCTGCGCGCCTCGCTGCGCGCGCTGTCACCCGCCGCCACCCTCGCCCGCGGATACGCGATCGCTCACCGCGAGGACGGACTGATCGTGCGCGATGCCGCCGACGCTCCCGCCGGCACCGCCCTCACCCTCACCGTCGACCGCGGCTCGCTGCGCGCCGTGTCGGAGGGGGAGATCGCCGAGGCCGGCGCCGCCGACGCCCCGGGATCGGGCTCCGCGGCACCGGACGAGGGCTCCGACGCGCGCCGGTAGGATGGAGGCGTGACTGTGTCGAACGAGCCGTCCGCCTCCGCAGGGAGCTCTGCGCCGACCGTCGCTGATCCCGCCGCCCTCAGCTTCGAGCAGGCGAGAGACGAACTGGTCCGCGTCGTCGCCGAGCTCGAGCAGGGTGCCCCGACGCTCGAGCAGTCGCTCACCCTGTGGGAACGCGGCGAGGCGCTCGCCGCGCGCTGCGAGGAATGGCTGCTCGGCGCCAAGCGCCGCCTGGACGCGGCCCGCCCCTCCGAGGGGGACGCACGATGAGCCGCACGCCGAAGCATGCCCCCGTCGTCGCCGAGCTCGGCCGCCCGGAGACCGCGCAGGAGACCGCCGACCGCAAGGCCGCATCCTCCGCCGCGTACCGCTCCAGCCAGACGTTCCGCGGCCTCATCGCCGCCCTCATCGCGACCGTCGGCGTCGTCCTGCTGATCGTGCTCATCGTGCCGCGCGGCGACTTCACGGGATCCAACGCCGTGGACCTCCCTGCGGCCGCCAAGAATGCGCAGAGCACCCTGAACCGCCCGGTCCTGCTGCCGACTCCGCCCAACAACTGGCGGGTCAACAAGGCCGTCCTGATCGACGGCAAGCCCGTCGTGTGGGACATCACGGTCGCACCCCAGGCGGACGACGCCCGCGGCTACGCGCACGTCGCACAGGCGTTCGACGCCGACGCGGACTGGGCCGCCACGCCGCTGCGCGGCACCTCCTCGAAGGGCACCGTGAAGATCGGCGGGCGCTCCTGGGACGAGTACGTGATCCCGAATCCCGACTCGGCCGCGAACATCAACTACGCCCTCGGCGCGCAGGTCGGCAAGGACTACGTCCTCGTCTACGGCGCCCTGGGCAAGGCGGGCACGGCGGAGCTGGTCGCCAAGATCAGCCCGCAGATCGACCAACTCGAAAGCGGACGATGACCGACATCACCACGCTGACCCCCGACCAGGCCTGGCAGCTCATGAGCGAGGGGAACCGGCGCTTCGTCGCGGGCGACCCGGAGCACCCCAATCAGGACGTCGGCAAGCGCCATGAGCTCGTGGACGGGCAGGCGCCGCTCGCGACCCTGTTCGGCTGCTCCGACTCGCGCCTCGCGGCCGAGATCATCTTCGACAAGGGCCTCGGCGACCTGTTCGTGGTCCGCAACGCCGGGCAGGTCCTCGGCGAGTCGATCGTCGCGAGCCTGGAGTACGCCGTGGCGATCCTCGGCGTGCCGCTCATCGTGGTGCTCGCGCATGACAGTTGCGGCGCCGTGCGCGCCGCGATCGACGGCACGGCGATCGATGCCGCCCCGCTCCCCCCGCACATCTGGCGGCTCGTCGCCCCGATCGTGCCGGCCGCCCGCAAGGTGCTCGCCGAGCACGGCGGATCCACCGTGGCCGAGATCGACGCCGAGCTCGTGGGACAGGAGCACCTGCGCAACACCGTGCGAGACCTGCTGCAGTCCTCGGAGCTGATCTCCCAGGCCGTCGCCGACGGCAAGCTGGGCATCGTCGGCGCCAACTACCGACTGAACGAGGGCACGGCCGTGCCCGTCGTCACCGTGGGCCTCAGCGACGCCCACGCCTGAACATCCCCCTCATCACCCCGTCACATCTGGAGGAACAGCAGTGACCGACAACGAGCAGTACCGCATCGAGCACGACACCATGGGCGAGGTGCGCGTGCCCGTGAACGCTCTGTACGGGGCGCAGACGCAGCGCGCCGTGGAGAACTTCCCGATCTCGGGCAAGGGTCTGGAGTCGACGCAGATCGCGGCTCTCGCCCGGATCAAGAAGGCCGCCGCGCTCGCCAACAAGGAGCTCGGCACCCTCGACGGCGCCATCGCCGACGCGATCGCCCAGGCGGCGGACGAGGTCGCAGAGGGCAGGCACGACGGCGAATTCCCGGTCGACACCTACCAGACCGGATCCGGCACGTCCTCGAACATGAACATGAACGAGGTGCTCGCCACTCTCGCGACCCGGATCCTGGGCGCGACCGTGCACCCGAACGACCACGTGAACGCGTCGCAGTCGTCGAACGACGTCTTCCCGACCTCGGTGCACATCGCCGTCACCCAGGCACTCATCGACACCCTCATCCCCTCGCTCGACCACCTCGCGGTCGCGCTCGAGGCGAAGGCGGTGCTGTGGAAGGACGCGGTCAAGTCCGGCCGCACCCACCTCATGGATGCCACCCCTGTCACCCTCGGCCAGGAGTTCGGCGGCTACGCCCGCCAGATCCGCCTCGGCATCGAGCGCGTGCAGGCGGCCCTCCCCCGTGTCGCCGAGGTCCCCCTGGGCGGCACCGCGGTCGGCACCGGCATTAACACCCCGCTCGGCTTCCCGCAGAAGGTTATCGCGCTGCTCGCGGCCGAGACCGAGCTGCCGATCACCGAGGCCAAGGACCACTTCGAGGCCCAGGCCAACCGCGACGGCCTCGTCGAGGCGTCGGGTGCGCTGCGCACGATCGCCGTCTCGCTGACCAAGATCAACAACGACCTGCGCTGGATGGGCTCGGGCCCGAACACGGGTCTCGGCGAACTGCACATCCCCGACCTGCAGCCGGGCTCCTCGATCATGCCGGGCAAGGTCAACCCGGTCGTCCCCGAGGCCGTGCTCATGGTGTGCGCGCGCGTGATCGGCAACGACGCGACCGTCGCCTGGGCCGGCGCCTCCGGCTCGTTCGAGCTGAACGTCGCGATCCCCGTCATGGGCACCGCACTGCTCGAGTCGATCCGTCTGCTCTCCAACGCCGTGCGCGTGCTCGCCGACAAGACGGTCGACGGCCTGCAGGCCAACGTCGAGCGCGCGGCCGCGTTCGCGGGCATGAGCCCGTCCATCGTGACGCCGCTGAACAAGCTCATCGGCTACGAGGCCGCGGCGAAGATCGCCAAGCACGCCGTCGCCAAGGGCATCACGGTCCGCGACGCCGTGCTCGACCTCGGCTACGTCGAGCGCGGCGAGCTGACCCTCGAGCAGCTCGACGCCAAGCTCGACCTGCTGTCGATGACGCACGCCGGCTGAGCCGGATCCGCTCGCGCGGAAGCCGCGGTCCCCTCGGGGCCGCGGCTTCCGTCGTTCTCGGGGTGGCGGGTGCTGGCATTCGCTGACTTGGCGACGCTTGCAGGACTCGGCGACGCCGGCAGGATTCCACGGGCGGTTCGGTCATGCAGGTGTCGCACGGTCCTGCACGCGTTGCGAGCGCGTTCGGCCTCCACACTCGCACCGCCGCGCCGATAGTTCACTGATCTCGTGAGACGCCAGCCGCTCTGGTACAAGCCGCGCCAGAGTGAGCGCCATGTTGGATCCTGCGATCACCCTCACACGCCTCGGTGGCGTCGCCCGCGGCGAGCAGCTGCAGCGCTTCGGTTTGACCCGAAGTGCACTCGCCCGCGCCGTCTCGAGCCGGAGGATCCTCCGCGTCCGCCCCGGAGTATTCGCCGCCCCTGGCACGAGGCGCGAGGTCGTGGACGCGGCTGCGCACGGGGGCGCGCTGACATGCGGCACGGCGTTGCTCGCGCGCGGGGTATGGGTGCTCGACAAGGACGCTCCCCCGCACGTCTGGGTAGGTCGTAGCGGGCGAGTGCACCCTCATCCGGGATGCGGATGCGTCAGCCACTACTTCGACGGTGAGACCTTGTTCGGCGTCGTCGGTGCGGAGACCGCTCTGATCCACCTCTACCTGTGCGGGGGCGACGAGGCGTTCTTCGCGGCCTTCGAGTCCGCGTGGAGAAAGGGGCTGCTCTCCCGCGCCACGCGCATCAGGATCCGCGACGCCCTCCCTGCCGCCGCTCGCTGGCTCGTCGACTTCGCGCGTCGTGATGCAGACAGCGGTCTCGAGTCCCTGCTGCGGCTCCGGATGCATATCCTCGGCGTTCGGCTCGAGAGCCAGGTCCGGATCGCAGGTGTCGGAAAAGTGGACTTCGTGGTCGCCGGCAAACTCATCATCGAAGTGGATGGCAAGGAGAACCACGACGGATCCACCCAGCGGCACAAGGATCTGCATCGGGACGCCATCGCCTCGCGTCTGGGGTTCGAGACCCTGCGCTTCGACTACGCCCAGGTGCTGCACGACTGGCCGGCCGTGCAGGCGGCCATCCTCGCCGCTCTCACTCGCGCGGCCGGCTGAGGGCGCTCCTGGCGACGCCTGCAGGACGCGGCGACGCCTGCATGATCAGAACAGCGGATCCGTCATGCATCCGTCGCTCGATCATGCAGGCGTCGCGAAGAAGCCCTGTTGTCAGCTCAGCTCGCCGCCCTCCAGGAGCTCCGTGACCAGCGCCGCGATCGCGGAGCGCTCGGAACGCTGCAGGGTGACGTGGCCGAAGAGGCTGTGGCCCTTCAGAGTCTCGATCACGCTCGCGATTCCGTCGTGGCGGCCCACTCGCAGGTTGTCGCGCTGACCCACGTCGTGGGTGAGCACGACGCGGGAGTTCTGCCCCATGCGGCTCAGCACCGTGAGCAGCACGTTGCGCTCGAGCGACTGCGCCTCGTCGACGATCACGAAGGCGTCGTGCAGCGAGCGCCCGCGGATGTGCGTGAGCGGGAGCACCTCGAGCATGCCGCGCGCGATGATCTCCTCGACGACGTTGCCGGAGACGACGGATCCGAGAGTGTCGAACACCGCCTGGCCCCAGGGGCTCATCTTCTCGTCCTTGTCGCCCGGCAGGTAGCCGAGCTCCTGGCCGCCGACGGCGAACAGCGGCCGGAAGACGATGATCTTCTTCTGCTGCTGCCGCTCGAGCACCGCCTCCAGGCCCGCGCACAGGGCGAGGGCCGACTTGCCGGTGCCGGCGCGACCGCCGAGCGAGACGATGCCGACGTCGGGGTCGGACAGCAGATCGATCGCGATGCGCTGCTCGGCCGAGCGCCCGTGCAGGCCGAACACCTCGCGGTCGCCGCGGACCAGCGCGTACTCGCCGTCGCCCGTGACCCGTCCGAGGGCGGAGCCGCGCTCCGAGTGGATGATGAGGCCTGTGTTGACCGGGAGTCCGATCGCCTCCTCGCTCGTGCCGACCTCGCTCTCGTAGAGGTCGCTCATCTCGTCGCCCGAGAGCGAGATCGAGCTGATCCCGGTCCAGCCCGAGTCCACCGCCTGCTCGGCGAGGTACTCCTCCGCGTTGATGCCGAGGGAGGCCGCCTTGACGCGCATCGGCAGATCCTTGGAGACGACCGTGACATCCTGCCCGTCCTGGGAGAGATGCATCGCGACGGCGAGGATCCGGCTGTCGTTGTCGCCGAGGCGGATGCCGCTGGGCAACACCGTCTGGTCGGAGTTGTTCAGCTCGACGCGCAGCGTGCCGCCGTCGCCGATCGGGACCGGGAAGTCGAGCCGGCCGTGCTCGACGCGCAGCTCGTCGAGGTGACGCAGCGCACGTCGGGCGAAGTACCCGAGTTCGGGATCGTGGCGCTTGCCCTCCAGCTCGCCGATCACGGCGACCGGCAGGACGATGGAGTGCTCGGCGAAGCGGAAGAACGCCTGCGGATCCGACAGCAGCACGGACGTGTCGAGCACGTAGGTCTTCAGATCCTGATCGAGCGTTGCACCCCCTTCGCTCACGGCGGTGGTGCGGGTGGTGCTCTTCAGTGCGGTACGTGCGGCCACAACGCTCTCCCGACCCGGGGATTCCCGGTACTAGGCGAGTCGACCAGGGCCACGAGTCGCGATCCTTGAGGCCGACTCGATCGGACGCCGTGTCCGATGCCATGAACGTACGACTCCCCACCGACATCGCGCAGGAAGGACACGCGCTCTTCTCGGTTAAGGGCTGGTGAACTCTCGGGCGTCGGCGAGAGCGGCGTCGAACAGGCCGAGCGTCTCGGCGCTCGTGCCGGCATGCGGAGCGACCCGCACGGCCCCCGACCGCACCGTCACCTGGATGCCGGCCGCGGCGAGCGCGTCCCCGACCCGCTGCGGATCCGCGGGCGCGAGCACCACGATGCCGGCGCGCTCCGCGGGCGCCCGCGAGGACACCACCTCGATCCCGTGCCGATCGGCGATGTCCAGCAGAGCGTCGACGTTGCGGGACAAGCGCTCGGCGACGGCGCCGACCCCGACGTCCTGGATCTCGGCGGCGGCGGCCGCGAGACGTCCCGCCGCGAGCGGATCCGACGCGCTGACCGCGTACGCCTGCGCCGAGAGGGCGGGATCCGGCAGCGCGTCGGTGGGAAGGCCCGCGGCGGCGGTCGCGATCCGGCCGCTGAGCACGGGACGGATCCGCTCGCGGGCGCGATCCGTGAACCGCGCGAAGCCGGTGCCGCGTCCGGCCCGCAGCCACTTGTAGCCGTGTCCGACGACGACGTCGGCGACCGCCCAGTCCTCATCCACGACGCCGAAGGACTGCACGGCGTCGACGATGAGCAGCCGGTCCTCGCCGAGCGCCTCGCGGAGGGCGGCGAGATCGGCGCGGTACCCCGAGCGGAAGTCGACATGGCTCACGACGAGCGCCGTCACGGCGGGGTCCAGCGCCTCGGCCACGGCCGCGGCCGTCACGCGGGTGCCGGCCGGTGCGATCCAGCGCGGAGCGAGCCGCCCGCCCGACGCGGCCGCGGCGCGCTCGAGAGTGATCGTGACACTCGGGAACTCGGCCGCGGAGGCGATCACCGCGCCGTCGAGGCCGGCGAGCGCCTGCTGCAGGGCGTGCGTCGACGAAGGATGGACCGTGACCTCATCCGGAGCGGATCCGAGCAGCCCCGCCACCGCCGCCTGCGCCTCAGCCGTCCGCCCGGCGGTCGCCGCGATGCCCTCGGCGCGCCCCGTCGCGAGCAGGTCGGCATCGGCGGTCAGAGCGGCGCGCGCGGCCGGGGACATCGGCCCGAAAGCGGCCCAGTTCAGATAGCCCGGATCCTCGCCGAACGTGGCGGTGTAGTCGTCGATCGCGCACATCCCGCCAGTCTGACACGCAGCACAGGCCCCCCGGCGTTCGACGCTCAGCGACCGAAGCGGCGGTCGCGGTCGGCGTAGTCGCGGATGGCGCGGAGGAAGTCGACCTGCCGGAGGTCCGGGCCGAGTGCCTCGACGAAGTAGAACTCGCTGTGCGCACTCTGCCACAGCAGGAAGTCGCTGAGCCTCTGCTCTCCGCTCGTGCGGATGACGAGATCCGGATCCGGCTGGCCGCCGGTGTACAGGTGCTCGCCGATCATCTCCGGAGTGAGGTTGGCCGCGAGGTCCTCCAGCGTGCCGCCGGACGCGTCGTGCTGCGCGAGGATCGAGCGCACGGCGTCGACGATCTCGTTGCGCCCGCCGTAGCCGACCGCGAGATTCACGTGCAGCCCGGTGTGGTCCCGGGTGCGCTCCTCGGCCTCGGCCAGCACCCGAGCGAGCGCCGCGGGCAGGATGTCGGCGCGCCCTACGTGCTTGACGCGCCAGTTGCCCTCGCGGGAAAGGCTGTCGGCGAGTTCCCCGATGATCTCGATGAGGTCGGCGAGCTCTGCCGAATCGCGCTTGCCCAGGTTGTCCGCGGAGAGCAGGTAGAGGGAGACCACCCGGATGCCGAGCTCATCGCACCAGCCCAGGAACTCGCGCATCTTCGCGGCCCCCGCCCTGTGGCCGTGCGCGGGGGTCGCGTAGCCCAGCTGCCGGGCCCAGCGGCGGTTGCCGTCGATCATCATGGCGATGTGGTGCGGCATCGTCGCGGGATCCAGCCGTCGCCGCAGGCGTCGGGAGTACAGCCGATAGAGGGGGCCATTCCCTGGCTGCTCGGACCGTGCGCTCACTCCCCTACGCTACCGCGCGGACGCGATCCGGCCGTCATGTCATCCAGGGGTTATGTACGGTTTGCGGCATAAGCGGACGCCTAGAGTTCAACCATGCGCAGAGCGACCCGATCCGCTGCACCCGCTGTTCCCGAGCTGCCCCTCATGGAGGCGGCCGAGTACGACGCGCAGATCGAGATCAAACCGACCTGGCGGGGCTGGATCCACGCCGGCACGTTCCCGGTGGCGATCGCGGCCGGGATCGTGCTCATCGTGCTCGCCCACGGAACGGTCGCGAAGTGGGCCGCCGTGGTGTTCATGATCACCTCGCTGCTGCTGTTCGGCAACTCGGCGCTGTACCACCGCTTCAACTGGAAGCCCAGGACCAAGTCGATCCTGAAGCGGATCGATCACGCGAACATCCTGCTGCTGATCGCCGGCACCTACACCCCTCTCGCGACGCTCGCTCTGCAGCCGGAGAAGGGCGTCCTGCTGCTCGTGCTGGTGTGGTCGGGAGCGCTCCTGGGGATCCTGTTCCGGGTCTTCTGGATCAACGCCCCGCGCTGGCTGTACGTCGCGCTCTACCTGCTGCTCGGCTGGGGCGCGATCATGTACGTCGTCGACCTGGTCAACGCGAACGTCGCGATGATGGTGCTCGTCTGCGTCGGCGGCCTGCTCTACACCGGCGGCGCCATCGTGTACGCGCTCAAGAAGCCCAACCCGTGGCCCGGCAAGTTCGGCTTCCACGAGATCTTCCACGTGTGCACCGTGCTGGCGTTCCTCTGCCACTGGACGGCGTGCCTGCTCATCTCGCTGGCGCCGCTGCAGCCGTCGCTGGGCCTGCCCGGCTGAGCCGCCAGGCTCCTCCGAGCCGTCAGGACTTCGGCGCGCCCGCGTCGCCCTCGCCGTCAGCGGCACCGCCCTGAGCGGCCTCTTCGGCGTCGAGCTCGGCGCGCACCTCTTCGCGGTAGCGCACGCGACGGATCCGCCGCTGCATGTCCCAGATCAGGAGGACCGCGAAGACGACGACCACCGCGACGATCACGAAGCCCACGGGGCCCGGGGTGACCAGGTTCGGGTCGACCGTCGGGGTCGGAGTGGGGGTGGCCGCCGCAGCGGCAAGGATCGCCTCGATCATCTCTCAGCCTTTCTGGGCACGGCCCGTTCGGGCCCCTGGCCTCCCGCGGGATAACCTGGAACCTCAAGCCTAACGATCGGAAGCACCCCGCCGTGACGACCCCCGCCCAGCTCGACGAGCGCTACGGCCGCGGACCCCGCCGCCGCCTGCCGATGGTCCTCACGATCGCGGCCGCGGCGATCGTCGTCGGTGTCTTCGGCTGGTGGACCTGGCAGGGCTCCGCGGACACCGTGGACGTGACGGGAACGGGCTTCCGCCTCGTCGACGACCACAGCGTGACCGTGAACTTCCAGATCACGGCGCCCACGAACCGGCCCGTGCACTGCATCGTGGAGGCGCAGGACGAGGAGTTCGGAATCGTCGGCTGGCGACTCGTCTCCTACCCCGCCTCGGAGAAGCATTCCAGGGCGTTCACGGAGCATGTCCCGATCGTCTCGGCCGCGACGACGGGTTTGGTGAACTCCTGCTGGGTGTCCTAGGCTCATCGTGTTGATCGACGCCCCGGCAGGAGCCGGGGCGTCTTGGCATATCCGGGACGTTCCGTTCTCGGATCCGATTCGCAAGGAGTTCGCCGTGTCGAACGACGCACAGGTCCCCTTCCTCACGCAGGAGGCGTACGACCGCCTGGTCGCGGAGCTGGAGAACCTCTCCACGGTCGGCCGCGAGGAGATCGCCAAGCGCATCGAGCTCGCGCGCGAGGAAGGCGACCTCAAGGAGAACGGCGGCTACCACGCCGCCAAGGACGAGCAGGGCAAGATGGAGGCGCGCATCCGCACGCTCGAGCTCCTGCTGAAGTCGGCCAAGGTCGGCGAGGCCCCGGCCAGCCGCGGCATCGTCGAGCCCGGCACCGTCGTGACCGCGACCGTCGCGGGCGGCGAAGAGGTCTTCCTCCTCGGCAGCCGCGAGATCGCCGGCGGCACCGACCTCGACGTGTACAGCGAGGCGAGCCCGCTCGGATCCGCGATCCAGGGCCTCAAGGTCGGCGAGAAGACCTCCTACGAGGCGCCCAACGGCCGCTCGATCGAGGTCGAGATCCTGAAGGTCGAGACCTTCGCGGGCTGACCGCATCCTGCAGACGACGAACCCGCCGCGCCATCGAGGGCCGGCGGGTTCGTCGTATCGGAGCGTTCTTCGCGATCGTCAGTCCTGCACGACGATCGGCTCGAAGCCCGCCGCGCGCAGCGTGTCGAGGGTGAGCTCCGAGTGCTCGGGGCCGCGCGTCTCGACGCTGAGCTCGAGGATGACGTCGTTGATCTGCAGTCCGTGGCCGTGACGCGTGTGCATCGCCTCGATCACGTTGGCGCCGGCGTGCGCGATGAGCTCGGACACCCGGGCGAGCTGGCCGGGGCGGTCGGGCAGCGGGATGCGCAGCGTGAGGTAGCGGCCAGAGGCCGCGAGCCCGTGCGACACGACACGCTGCAGCAGCAGCGGGTCGATGTTGCCGCCGGAGAGCACGGCCAGCGTGGTACCGCTCGCGTGCACCTTTCCGGCCAGGATCGCCGCGACGCCGACCGCGCCCGCGGGCTCGACCACGACCTTGGCCTGCTCCAGGAGGAGCAGCAGGGCGCGGGCGATGTCGTCGTCGCTGACGGTGACGACGTCGTCGACGAGCTCGGCGATCATCGCGAAGGGCACGTCGCCGGGGCGCGCCACGAGGATGCCGTCTGCGATCGTCGGCTGCGTCGTGATCTCGACGGGATGGCCCGCGGCGAGCGACGGGCCCATCGCGGCAGCGTTCTCCGCCTGCACGCCGATCACCCGCACCGTGCGCCCCTGCTCGGCCGCACGCGCCTTGACGGCCGCGGCGACGCCGGCGATCAGTCCTCCGCCGCCGATGCCGACGAGGATCGTGTCGACGTCCGGCACATCCTCGACGAGCTCGAGGCCCAGCGTGGCCTGGCCCGTCACGATGTCGCGGTGGTCGAACGGCGGGATCAGCACCGCGCCGGTGCGCTCGGCGAACTCGGCCGCGAGCCGCAGCGACGTGGCCACCGTCTCCCCCTCGAGCACGACCTCCGCGCCGTATCCGCGGGTCGCGAGCAGCTTGGGCACCGGCACGCCCATGGGCATGAAGATCGTGGCGGGGATCCCCAGCGCCTGGGCCGCCAGGGCGACGCCCTGGGCGTGGTTGCCGGCGGATGCGGCGACGACGCCGCGACTGCGCTCCTCGGCGGTGAGCCGGGAGAGCCGGTGCACCGCGCCGCGGATCTTGAACGACCCCGTGCGCTGCAGGTTCTCCATCTTCAGCATCACGGGCGAGCCGAGCACCTTCGTGAGTGCGACCGAGGGCAGCGTCGGGGTGCGCACGATCACGCCGTCCAGGCCGTCGGCCGCCTGCCGGATCTCGGCGAGGGTGGGGATCGTGTCGTTCGTCATCGCTTGCTCCTTCTCCGCGCCCGGGGCACGGTCTGCCAGATGTAGTCGCCATCCGGGGCGGCGCCGGTGCGCCACGCACCGGAGTTGATGGTCACGGCAGCCACGTTCACGAACGCCGCGAGCGGCACCGCGAACAGGGCGCCGGGGATCCCGGCGATCAGGGCGCCGCCTGCCACGACGAGCACCACGGCGAGCGGGTGCACCTTGACGGCGGATCCCATCAGGATCGGCTGCAGGAGGTGTCCCTCGATCTGCTGCACCGCGAGCACCACGATCAGCATCCAGAGCGCGATCCAGGGCCCGTTGTAGACGAGGGCGAGGAACACCGCGAGCGCTCCGGTGACGACCGCGCCGACGATCGGGATGAAGGAGCCGAGGAAGACCAGCACGGCGACGGGGACGGCCAGCGGCACACCCAGCAGGAAGGCGCCGAGGCCGATGCCGACGGCGTCGATGAAGGCGACCAGCATCTGCGTGCGCGCATAGTTGATCACGGTGGCCCAGCCGTTGCGGGCCGCGGCGTCGACGGCGGTGCGCGACGCCTTCGGGAACAGCTTCAGGGTCCATCGCCAGATCCCGCCGCCGTCCGCGAGCAGGCAGAGCAGGATGAACAGCGTCAGCACCGCGCCGGTCGCGACGTGACCGAAGGTGGTGCCGACCGCGATCGCCCCGCTCTTCAGCAGCTCGCCCTGCTCGCCGAGGAACGTCACGGCCTGGTCGAGCAGATCCTGGATCTGCCTCGCCGTCAGATGCAGCGGACCGTCGAGGAGGAACTGCTGGAACTGCGCCCAGGCCGCCACCGAGCGCGTCTGCACCCCGTCCCATTGCTGGGTGATCTGCCAGATCGCGAGCCACAGCAGGCCGCCCACGATCGCGAACGTGCCGATGAGCGCCACCACGATCGCGAGCCAGCGCGGCCAGCGCGCCCGCAGCATGGTGCTGAACGCGGGCCAGAGCAGGGCCGTGAGCAGGATCGCGACCATCAGCGGGATGACCAGGATCTTGAACAGCATGACCAGCCAGATCACGACGCCGAGCGCGGCGGCGATCACCAGCAGGCGCCAGGCGTATGAGGTGGCGATGCGCAGCCCTGACGGCAGGGATCGCTGCACGTCGTCGCGCACGTCGACATGGCCGGTGACGGTGCGCTGGCGGATGAGATCGCGCAGCCGGGGCGTGCTGTCCTCGCTCATCGGCCCAGTCTACGGGCGCGGCATGGGCCGCCTCGTCCGTGCGACGGCGCCGCCGATGGACTCCGCCGATGTCGGCGGCTGTCGATACGCTGACCGACGTGACAGGATCCACGGCCGGCCCCTCCCCCGTCGACACGCTGAGCGCCGGCGAAGCCAGGCGGATCGCGCTGGCCGCGCAGGGGTTCTCCCGGCGACGGCCGGCGGATCCGGGCGTGCGCCACCTGCACACGGCGATGGCGCGCATGGGCGTGCTGCAGATCGACTCCGTGAACGTGTTCGCGCGCTCGCACTACCTGCCGCTGTTCTCGCGTCTGGGCGCGTACGACCCTGCGCTGTTGGAGAGGGCGTTCCTGTCGCGTCCGACGGCGGCACGCTCCGGCCGGTACACCGAGTACCTCGCGCACGAAGCGACCTTCCTGCCCGTCGAGGACTGGCCGCTGTGGGGCTTCCGTCGCGAGGCGTTCCGCGCCAAACGCGGCGAGTTCTGGGGACGCACCTCGTCGGCCCGCACGCTGGACTGGGTCCGCTCCGAACTGCAGGAGCGGGGTCCCTCACGCCCTGCCGAGATCCGCGGCGATGCCCCGGGCGGCAAGGGCGGCTGGTGGGAGTGGGACGACGTCAAGCACGCCCTGGAGTACCTGTGGCGCGTCGGCGAGGTCGCGATCGCGGGGCGCGACGGCTTCGAGCGCCGCTACGCCCTCGCGGAGCACGTGGTGCCGGGAGATCTCCTCGGACGCGATCTCGACCGCCCCACCGCGATCGGCGAGCTCGTGCGCCGGGCGGCCAGGGCGCACGGGGTCGCGACCGCGGCGGACATCGCCGACTACTACCGCATCAAGGACCGCGCGCTGATCCTCGGCGCGATCGACGACCTCGTGGAGCAGGGCGAACTGGAGCCCGTCCGCGTGCGCGGGTGGGAGCGCGGCGGGCGACCCCTTCCGGCCTGGCGGCACGTCGATGCCGTCCTGCCGCGCCGGATCGACACGACGGCGATCCTCACTCCGTTCGATCCGGTCGTCTGGTTCCGCGATCGCGCGCTGAGGGCGTTCGCCCTGGATTACCGGATCGAGATCTACACGCCCGCCGACAAGCGCCGCTACGGCTACTACTCGCTGCCGGTGCTGGTCGGCGACCGGATCGCCGCCCGGGTGGACCTCAAAGCCGATCGCGCCTCCGCGACGCTGCGCGTGCAGTCGGCGTGGTGGGAGCCGCAGGCACGCCCGGCCCACGACGTCGAGCCCATCGCCGCCGAGCTGCGCGCGGCCGCCGCCTGGCAGGGGCTAGAGCACGTCTCGGTGTCCGGCTGGGGCGACGCCTCGGCCGCCCTCGCCGATGTGCTCGACGGACACTCCGCGCGAGTGCTGCGGCACGATGTGGGCCGGACGGATCAGGTGCCGCTCGGGGCCTGACCGCCCTGAAAGCGGCGTGTCAGAACTGGACGCGCGGGGGCTCTGCGATGGCGGCGCCGTCGGCCACCTCGAAGAACTCGCGCTCGGTGAAGCCGAGGTTGCGGGCGAACAGGTTGTTCGGGAACACCTTGATCTTGGTGTTCAGCTCGCGCACGCCGCCGTTGTAGAACCGGCGGGAGGCCTGGATCTTGTCCTCGGTGTCGACGAGCGCGGCCTGCAGCTGCAGGAAGTTCTGGCTGGCCTGCAGCTGCGGATACGCCTCGGCCACCGCGAAGAGGCTCTTCAGCGCCTGTTGCAGATGGCCCTCGGCAGCTCCGGCCTCGCCGGGGCTGGAGGCGGAGAGCGTCTCGGCGCGGGCGCGCGTGACGTTCTCGAACACCGCCTTCTCATGCGCGGCGTAGCCCTTCACCGTGTCGATGAGGTTGGGGATCAGATCGGCGCGACGCTTGAGCTGCACCGTGATGTCGCTCCACGCCTCGTCGACGCGGACCCCGAGCTGCACGAGCGAGTTGTACGTGGCCCACAGATAGATGCCGATGGCGACGATCAGAACGACGATCACACCGACGACGACGAGCACTGGCACGAGAACATCCACGGACGACAACCCCCTAGCAGACGCGGTTTCGGCTCATCCTATCCCGGCATCCTCCGTGTTCGCCGGGCTGCCAGCGAACGGTCAGGCACCGAGGACGCGCTCCAGATAGCGGTTGCCGAACCGGCGCTCCGGATCCAGCCGGTCGCGCAGGGCGAGGAAGTCGTCGAAGCGCGGATAGCGCTCCCGCAGCTGATCGGCGCCCAGCATGTGCAGTTTGCCCCAGTGCGGCCGTCCGCCGTGCGCGAGGCAGATCTGCTCGACCGCGTCGAAGTACTCCCGAGGGTCGTGGCGCCAGTACCGGTGCACCGCGAGGTAGGCCGAGGCGCGCTCGTGCGCCGTGGAGAGCCAGCGGTCGTCGGCCGCCGCGAAGCGCACCTCGATCGGGAACTCGATGCGCCACCCGCGTTTCGCGATGAGGGCCTGCACGGCGCGGAACACGGGCACGATCTGGTCCTGCGGGAGCGCGTACTCCATCTCGCGGAAGCGCACCGTGCGGCTCTGCGTGAGTACGCGATGGGAGAGGTCGGTGTACTCGCGGTCCCCCGTGAGCTTCACCGCGAGCCTGCTGAACGGCGGCGTGATCGCCGGAACGGCCACACCGCCGGCGCAGACGGCCCGGTACACGCCGTTCGAGAGCAGCGTCTCGTCGATCCACCTGCCGACTTTCGGCAGCGGACGGCGTACCGCCGACTCCGGGAGCCGCTCCGTGGTCTTCGTGAGCGCCACGTCGGTGTGCGGGAACCAGTAGAACTCGTAGTGGTCCGCCGCGGCCACGCGCTCGTGCACGTCCTCCAGCGCCTCGTCCAGCGGGACCGGCGCGTCGATCGCGTGCATCACGAACGCGGGTACGCACTGCAGCGTGACCTCGACGAGGATCCCGAGCGCTCCGAGGCCGAGGGCCACGGCGGGCAGCATCTCGGTGTTCCGGCTCTCGTCGACGCGGAGGAACTCCCCCGCGGCGGTGATCAGCGTGGCGCCGACGACCTGGGCGGCGATCCCGCGGAAGCCGGCACCGGTGCCATGGGTTCCGGTGGAGATGGCCCCGGAGATGGACTGCCGGTCGATGTCGCCGAGGTTCTCCATGGCGAGCCCATAGGGCGCGAGCAGCGCGGGGATGCGGTGCAGACGGGTGCCGGCGAGCAGGGTCACGCGCCCTCGGGCCTCGTCCGCGGACACCAGTCCCTGCAGATCGTCGAGTTCGAGCAGCACGTCGGGCGCGACCGCCACCCCGGTGAAGCTGTGGCCGGCGCCGACCGCCTTCACGCGCAGGTTCTGGGCCGCGGCGGCGAGCACGGCGCGCTGGACGCCCTCGGGGGTCCGAGGACGCTCGACCCTGATCGGCCGGACCGACGCCGAACGACCCCAGTTCTGCCAGGTTCCCCCGGGTCGTGTCATAGGAACGCCTTCCCCTCACCGCGATACGTGGGCAGCTCCGCGACGACGCGATCGCCGTCCACGAGGTGGTAGCTCAGGATCCGCTCTGCCGGCTCGCCGCTCTTCGCATGCCGCAGCCAGACGCGGTCCCCGATCCGCAGCGTGCGCGCGGCCTCGCCGCGCAGCGGCGTCTGCACCTCGCCCGCGGCCTCTCGCGGCGCAGTCTGCAGGCCCTGCGGCCACACGGGTGCAGGCTGGCGCGACGCCACCGGGGGCCCGGATGCGATCCATCCGCCGCCGAGGATCGTCGCGATATCGGGTGCGGGCCGGCGCACCACATCGAAGGCGATCGCGCTGGCGGGCGCCGGCGCGAAGGCCCGGTAGCCGTCGAAGAGGTGCCCCGCGAGCAGCCCGCTTCCTGCCGTGATCTCGGTGAGGGCGGGATCGGATCCGGTGTACTCGAGGGATCCCGTCCCTCCTCCGGTAACGAACTCGAGGGGCACGAGCGCCCGTACCGCCTCGACGATGCGCGCGCGCCGCTCGCGCAGCTCCTGGCGCGACTGCGCCTGCACCGTCCGGATCAGAGTGTCCCCGCTGCCGGTGTCGTCGCCCTGTCCGGCGATCTGCGCCTCGTACATCTGCAGCCCGACCAGGCGGAATCCGTCGCGCTCGGCGGCGCGACGGGCGAACCGGGCGACCTCCTCCGGTGTGTGCAGCGGCGAGCGGAAGACGCCGATGTGGCCGAGGGCGGGGGCGCGCCACGAGGCGTCGGCGTCGATCGCGATGCGCACCCGGGGGCGCGCGGCGGGGGCGACGACCGCGTCGATGAAGTCGAGCTGGGACTCATCGTCGACCATGAGGGTGATCCGCGCGGCGGCCCGCTCGTCGGCGAGCAGCCGTTCGAGGCTCGGACGGTCGGCGGTCGGATAGGCGAGCACGATGTCGTCATGGTCCTCGGCGAGCCAGAGCGCCTCGGCCAGGGTGAACGCGAGCAGACCGCGGTAGCCCGGTACTCTGAGCGCGGCGTCGATGACCTCCCGCACGCGCACCGACTTCGTCGCGATCCGGATCGGCAGCCCGCCCGTGCGCACCACCATGTCCATCGTGTTGTAGCGGAGCGCGTCGAGGTCGATGACGGCGACCGGCGCGGGCAGGTGCGCCGTGGCCTCGGTCAGCCGCGGCCACCATCGGGCCGGATCCTCCCAGGCGTGCGCAGTGGAACGGGGGGTCGCGTGGCCCTGATCGGCGATGAGCTCGAGCACTCCCCCACCCTATTGGCTCCGAGTCAACATCGCTCACGGTGCCGCGCTCGCTAGGCTCAATGGGCGGCCCCCGTAGCCCAACGGCAGAGGCAGGCGACTTAAAATCGCTTCAGTCTGGGTTCGAATCCCAGCGGGGGCACCGATGCGTGCGCACCGTCGATCTCGGTTTGGGGCGCGTCTGCTCGTTTCGGGGCGCGTCCTGCCGTGAATCCGTGGGATTCTGCGCCCCAAAACGATGGTGGTGCGCGCTACGTTCACGGCCTCGCGCAACGCGCGATACGTTGGCGGGATGCGGTTCCCTGCGTTCGAGGCCTACGCGGCCGTCCGGCGGATGCCTGTCGCGGTCACTCCGGCGACTCAGAACAGCGACTACGAGTCGGGGATCGCCCGGATCGGCGACGAGGCGTGGCACATCAGGACGGCACGGAACACTCCGACCAAGCCCGGCGCCTTCGTCGCCTTCTGGCAGCGGGATGCCGACGGAGCCACGGCGCCATTCGGTGACGACGACCTCGCCGCAGGGCTGTACGTCTTCGTGGAGCAACAGGGCCGCCGCGGCGTGTTCCGGTTCACCAGCGCCCACCTCGCAGCGCTCGGCATCACCTCGGGCAAGCACCCTGGCAAGCGCGGATTCCGGGTATACCCGAACTGGTGCGACGAGCTGAACGCTCAGGCGACCGCCACGCAACGTGCTCAGGGATCCGCGTTCCAGGAGTACTGAGATCAGGCTGAGTCGCCGGTCAGCCGGCCCAGGGCACAGCGCGCCGTCTCCACTGCCTTCTCCGTCGTCGCGACATCGTCGGCCGCCCGCGCCTGCCGGTCTTCGGCGGTCGTCACCTCATCGCGTACGGAGCTGACGGCGGCCCTTGCCGCGGACAACTCCGCTTCGAGCCGCGTGATCCGGGCTTCCCCCTGGGCGGCGCGGTTCGCGGCGTCCCGCACCTCCCGGTCCGCGGCGGCCAAGTCCCGGCCGGCGCGGGCGTGCGCCTGCTCGGCGTCGTGGAGCGTGCTCTGCGCCTTCCTCAGCTCGCGCCGCGCCTTGACCTCGTCCACGGGCACGGGCGGCGCCTCCGGCGTGTCCGGTGCACCGCCACCGACGACCGCGTCGAGATCGAGCGGGAACTCCGACGCCGGCTCGAGTTCGTGCACGAGCCGGCCGGATGCGACGGCCGCGGCTGCGCTCGCGTCGAAGAACGCGGCAGTGATCGTCTGTCGGACGGCTTCAAGGGTCGAAGCAGTGACTCTCTCCCCGCGTGCCGCCGCCAGGGCGGCGGCATCGTCCGAGAGTCGGTTCGTGAGGGCGCGGCGTTCACGGGTGAGGCGCGCGAGCGTCACCGCATCGATGTCGGCCTGCGCCTCCCTGAGCTCGTCGGCCAGGCGCAGCGCTTCCCCGAGCTGCTGTGCACGCTCGCGGGCGAACACGTTCACGACCCACGCGGAGACGCTCGGCTTTCGCAGCGCCCTAATGCGCGCAGCGAGATCGGCGTCGTCCGCCTCCTTCGCACGCGCGTTCCGGGACGACACGAAGTCGCCCGGCGACCCTGCGTACAGGTCCGCCGCGATCGTCTCGAGGTCGGTCACGGTTCCTCCCGTTCCATCATTCCCGACGATTCTCCTCGCCCCGCGCCCTCGCGGGCAGATCCGGCTGTTCCGAGCTTCGAACCGTCACGACGTCCGGATCGCCCTCGGGCTCGGCATGGCGGGAAAGCGCAGGTACGGGATCGCCCGCCCCCGCGCGCACATCGCTCCTGCTCTCGCCATCTTCGATGAACGCGACCTCGACCTCGGATCCCCACTCGACAGTGACGTCCGAGGCGGGAGACTGCGCCGTCACCCAGAACAGTCCCGGCCAGGTGAGCGCACGCAGACTCGGCCCATCTGGATCCGGGCCGACCAGCACCAACCCCAGCTCCGCAGCGGCTTCTATCGCGACATGGACGGGCTCACCGACGAAATCCGGGACGACGACACGACGACGCTCACCCATCTCCGCTCCCGTCGCCGAGACCGGACTCCAGCCAGACGGCGTTCCAGTCCAGGATCCGCGGCTCGGCGAGCCCCTCGGTCGCGAACGGATCCGCGGCGATGAAGCGCTCCGCAGCCTCGCGCGACGAGAAGACGCCCATGGATCCGGCGGCAGGATCCGCTGTCGCGAACGGGCCGAGTGCGATCAGACCGTCCCCCGCCTCATGAAAGGTCCGGTAGTACGCCTGATGACGAGGGAAGACCTCGAGGATCCGGGCGCGATCGACGCCGTCGCGCAGACGGTAGAGGACGACGACATTCATCGGTCCATCCCCTCAGTGCCGGAACGCCGGACTCGCGGTCCGATCCGGCAGCGGCGAGGTCAGCGAGTCCAGATACGCGACCTCCTCGCGGATCGTGGCGAGCAGCGCCTCGGCGAGGTCCATCGTGACGCCGTTGCGGATCACGATCCGCTGGACCGTGATCTCCGCCAGGTCGTCCGGCAACGGGTAGGCGGGAATCAGCCAGCCCCGCATCCGCAGCCGGTCGGACAGGTCGTAGAGCGTCCAGTTCGCGGTGTGCCCGTCGACGAGGCGCCAGGCGAACACGGGGATCGTCGAGCCGTCGCTGATGAACGCGAACGGCTCCATGCCGCCGATCCCGTCGGCGAGGTAGCGCGCCACGGCTCGCGAGGTTCCTTGCACCTCCGCGTACCCCTCCCGCCCCAGCCGCAGGAACAGGTAGAACTGCAGCAGCACCTGCGCACCCGGCCGCGAGAAGTTCAGCGCCAGGGTCGGCATGTCACCGCCGAGATAGCTGACCCGGAACACCATCGACTCCGGCAGCGCCTCCGCGTCGCGCCAGACGACCCAGCCGAGCCCCGGATAGACCAGCCCGTACTTGTGTCCTGAGGTGTTGACCGACGCCACGCGGCCCACTCGGAAGTCCCACTCGAGATCCGGATCCAGGAACGGCGCCACCATTCCCCCCGAGGCCGCGTCGACGTGGATCGGAACGTCGTGGCCGTGCTCGGCGGCGATGGCGTCGAGCGCCGCGGCGATCTCGGCGACGGGCTCGTACGCGCCCGTGTAGGTGACACCCAGGATCGCGACCACGCCGATCGTGTTCTCGTCGACGTACTGCTCCAGCAGTGCGCCATCGAGGGCCGGATGCTCCGCGCTCACCGGCACGTAGCGCGGCTCCACCTCGAAGTAGTTGCAGAACTTCTCCCAGCAGACCTGCACCGCGCTGGACATCACGAGGTTGGGCCGGGACGCGTCCTGCCCTGCCGCGCGCCTTCTCTCCTGCCAGCGGCGCTTCAGCGCGATCCCGGCGAGCATGCACGCCTCGCTGGATCCGATCGTCGACGTCGCAGGCGCCGCCGCCGCATCAGGAGCGTGCCAGAGCTCGGCGATCATCCGCTGGCAGTAGGTCTCGATCGCGGCCGTCTGCGGATACTCGTCCTTGTCGATCATGTTCTTGTCGACGGCCTCGGCATAGAGCCGCTGCGCCTCCTCGTCCATCCAGGTGGTGACGAAGGTGGCCAGGTTCAGCCGCGCATTGCCGTCGAGCATGGTCTCGTCGCTCACGACGTGATAGGCCGTGAGCGGATCCATGCCGCGGTCCGGGATCCGGTGCTTGTCGACGAAGAGGCCGGATCCGGCCCGGCGGTGCAGCGGGTTGACGTGGATGCGTTCCTGCGACATGGTGCCTCCGGATCCGAGCGCGGCGTTCGGGCGCCACCATAGCATCGGCGTCGATCCGGGCCGTGAAAGGCGAACGCCCCCGGATCCGCGCTCGTGAGCGGAATCCGGGGGCGTTCGGGAAGGTCTTACTTGGCTGCGGCCTCGGCGGGCTTCTTCGCAGTGGCCGGGCGCTGAGCGGCGGCGGGCTTGCTCGCGGCGGGCGCGACGGCAGCGGGCGCCGGTGCGGCGTCCACAGCCGGTCGCGGACGCGCGGCGAACTCGTCGAACACCGCGCGCGGCGTCTGCAGCGCCTCGAGACCGACGATGTCGCGGCCGAGCCAGAGGTTGTTCCACCAGCCCCACAGCACGCGGAACTTGCGCTCCCACGACGGCATCGCGAGGCCGTGGTAGCCGCGGTGCGCGACCCAGGCCACGAAGCCCTTGAGCGCGAGCTTGCCGGACTGGAAGACGCCGTTGTAGAGGCCGAGGCCCGCCACGGCGCCGAGGTTCTTGTGGAAGTAGTCCTTGGGCGTCTCACCGCGCAGCACCGCGACGAGGTTCTTCGCGAGCAGCTTGGCCTGACGGACGGCGTGCTGCGCGTTGGGCACGCACATGCCGCCGACGCCGCCGCCAGACAGGTCGGGGACGGCCGACACGTCACCGGCGGCCCAGGCTCCCTCGACGAACGCCTCGGGGGTGCCCACGCGCAGGTCGGCGCGGGTCTGGATGCGTCCGCGCTCCTCGACCGGGAGGTCGCCGCCGCGCACGACGGTGGGGTTGGCCATGACGCCCGCGGTCCAGACGATGAGGTCGGACGGGATGACCTCGCCGGTGGACAGCTCGACGTTGCCGTCGACGGCGCCCTTGACCTGCGTGTCCAGGTGCACGTTCGCGCCGCGCTTGGCGAGATCCTTGAGCACCCACTCGCTGGTCTTCAGCGAGACCTCGGGCATGATCCGGCCCATCGCCTCGATGAGATGGAAGTGCGTGTCGTCGAACGACAGCTGCGGGTACTTCGAGATGAGCGACGAGGCGAACGAGCGGAGCTCGGCGAACGCCTCGATGCCGGCGAAACCGCCGCCGACGACGATGACCGTGAGCAGGCGGTCCCGCTCGGGCCCGGCCGGGATCGAAGCAGCCCTGTCGAAGTTCGACAGCAGCTTGTCGCGCACGGCGACGGCCTCTTCGATCGTCTTGAGCCCGATCGCGTTGTCGGCGATGCCGGGGATCGGGAAGGTGCGCGAGACGGCACCGGCGGTCACGACGATCTGGTCGTACGCGAACTCGTACGGCTCCCCCATGGCCGGCGCGATCGTGGCGACCTTGTTGGCGTGGTCGATGCCGGTGACCTTGGCGGTCACCACGTTCGTGCGCGAAAGGTGGCGACGGTGGGCGACGACCGCGTGCCGCGGCTCGATCGACCCGGCGGCGACCTCCGGCAGGAAGGGCTGGTAGGTCATGTACGGCAGCGGATCCACCATCGTGACCTCGGCCTCCCCCTTGCGGAGGTGCTTCTCGAGCTTCCACGCGGTGTAGAAACCGGCGTAACCACCGCCCACGATCAGGATCTTGGGCACGGCAGTGCTCTTTGCCACGGTGCTCTCAGTCACGGAGGCTTACTCCTCAGTCATCGGGATTTTGGCGTGCAGATGCGCGCGCCGAACGGATGCGCCGGGCAGCAGCGGTGACGCCAAGCGCTATCAGGATACCAGGCACCGTGAGTGCGACGAGCGGCAGGGTACCGTACAGCAGCGAATCGGGGCTGGGGATCAGCGGCGAGGTGGCCTTGGTGGGCGTATCGGCGCGCGGCAGCGGCGGGATCGCGAGCGGCGTCGAGGTCGGCTGCGCGGGCGCAGGAGCCTGCGCCCGTCGATTCAGACGGATCCAGTCGGACAGGTCCCCGAGCGGGTTCTGGTCCACCGACGGCAGCGACGCGGACACGGCTGCGGCCGCGTCGATGAGACCGTAGCCGTACAGCGGGTCGGGGTGCGCGGTCGCCTGCGGTGCGGGACGCGCGGTCTGGATGATGTGGTTGATCACGTTGTTCGCGTCCATGTCGGGATGCGCCGCGCGCACCAGCGCGACCACGCCCGCCACGATCGGAGCCGCACCGCTCGTGCCGTTCCAGGTCTCGATCGTCCCGTTCGCGTCGACGCCGAGCAGCGACTCGCTGGGCGCGGAGACGGCGATCGAGATGCCCTGTGTGGACGCGGCCTTGCTCGCGACGCCGTGCTGATCCACTCCTCCGACCGCGAGAACGCCGGGGATCGTCGCGGGGGCGCCGACCATGGCCGTGCCGCTGCCGCGGTTGCCCGCCGCCACCACGACCACCACGTCGTGCTCGAAGGCGTAGAGGAACGCGTCGTCCCAGCTGGAATCCCATTCCAGGGTGTTCGTGGTGAAGGACAGGTTGATCACGTTCGCGCCGTGATCGACCGCCCACTTCATCGCCTCCGCCACCTGCTTCGCGAAGGGCACCGGGGCCGTGGCGCCGAAGCCGAGCGAGATCGAGAGCAGCTTCGCGTCGGGCGCGACGCCGATCATGCCCGTGCCGTCGGCGTTGGGCCTCCCCGCGGCGAGGGAGGCGACCCTCGATCCGTGGTCGCTGTCGAGCGGACCGAGCGGGGTGCGCCCGTCGTCGGAACCGATGCCGGAGACGTCGGTGCCGTCGGTGACGGCGCCGTCGAACTGCGACGGGCCCTTGGCGATGCCCGTGTCGATCACCGCGATCGTGACCCCCGCGCCGCGCGTGGTCTTCCATGCCGCGTCGACGTGGGCGCCCTCGAGCCAGTACTCGGCGGCCCGTTCGGGATCCGGGGTCGGGGTGGGCGTCGGAGTCGCCCCGATCACGAGCGGCGCCGCGAGCGCGAGCGCGAGCACCGCCACGACGGATCTGATCCGCCGCGCGTTCGGGGGGCGTGTGGTCAGCGAGGTCATCGGACTCGGATCAGCGCGCCCGCGCAGTTCCCGGCTCGATGCATTCGCAGCGCTCGGGCGACCAGCGCGCGCGGCGCAGGGCCTCGTCGCCGATCGGGTTGACGCCCTCCCCCGCGGCCAGCGCGTGACCGGCCAGCGCGTGCAGGCACTTGACGCGCGCGGGCATCCCGCCCGCGGAGACCCCGGCGATCTCGGGGACGTCGCCGTACTGCGCACGATCGGAGAGATACGCCTGATGCGCCCGCAGGTACGCCGCGGCGGTGTCCTCATCGTCCAGCAGCGCGGCGAGCTCTGGCATCACGTGCTCGGCCTCGAGGGTCGACATCGCGGCGGCGGCGGCCGGGTGGGTGAGGTAGTAGAACGTCGGGAACGGCGAGCCGTCGGCCAGGCGCGGCAGAGTCGCGACGACCGTGGGGTTGCCGCACGTGCAGCGCGCGGCGATGCCGACGACTCCCCTGGCCTCGCGGCCGAGCTGTGCGGAGACGACCGCGATCTCGGCGTCGGTGGGCGGGGCGAAGGGGGGCGTGGTCACCCCTCCAGGGTACGTGGTCCGCCTGCGGGACGCCTCAGCGCGCGCCCGAGCCTGCGGCCGTCTTGGCGAGACCCGCACCGGTCACGCTGCGCAGAAGCTGGCCCGCCCAGTCCGAGGACTTCTCCTTCACGGTGTCGCTCACGGGCCCCTGTTCGACGGGTTGCGCAGCCGGGTCGATGTCGTTGTCGATGAGGTAGACGACTTCGCCCGGCTTGACGTAGAACAGCCGTTCCCTGGCCTGCGCGGTGATGTACGCCGGATCGTTCCAGCGCTCGCGCTCCGCGGTGAGGGCGTCGATCTGCTTCTGCGTGACCTGCACGGAATGCTCCAGCGCCGCGATCCGCTGCTTCTGATCGAGGTACGTGCCGAGCGTGGGCACGAGCACCCACGCGCCAAGGATGACGAGCGAGAGCATGATGACCATGAACCCGCTGAGCCGGATGCCGCCGACCCAGCCGCGAACGTCGACCGCGCGCGGCGCGCGCGTCCCGCTGTCGTTCGCCGGCCCGGCGGACGTGGACGACGAAGGAGGAGTCCGACGTGGTGTCATGACTCCTCCTCCGTGTCCGTCAGCGGCCTCTGGCCGATGACCAGACCCGCGGTATGCGGTCGTGCAGCTCAGCCCTTGAAGCGCGGGAAGGCGGAACGCCCGGCGAAGACCGCCGCGTCGCCCAGCTCCTCCTCGATGCGCAGAAGCTGATTGTACTTCGCGACGCGCTCCGATCGAGCGGGCGCGCCGCTCTTGATCTGGCCCGAGTTCACAGCGACGACGAGGTCGGCGATCGTGGTGTCCTCGGTCTCGCCGGAGCGGTGCGAGAGCATCGTGGTGTAGCCGGAGCGGTGCGCGAGGCTGATCGCGTCGAGGGTCTCCGACAGCGTGCCGATCTGGTTCACCTTGACCAGCAGCGAGTTCGCGACGCCGAGGTCGATGCCCTTCTGCAGGCGCTCCGGGTTGGTCACGAACAGGTCGTCGCCGACCAGCTGGATCTGGGTTCCGAGCTTCTCGGTGAGGGCCTTCCAGCCGTCCCAGTCGTCCTCGGCGAGGGCGTCCTCGATCGTGACGATCGGGAAGTCCTTGACCAGGCCCACGTAGTAGTCGGTGAGCGACGCGGCGTCCCAGTCCTTGTTGTCCAGACGGTACACGCCCTCGTTGTAGAACTCGGTGGCGGCGGCGTCGAGGCCGAGCGCGATGTCCGTGCCGGGCGTGAAGCCGGCCTTCTCGATCGCCTTCACCAGGAACTCCAGACCCTCGCGGTTGCTGGGCAGGTCGGGGGCGAAGCCACCCTCGTCGCCCAGACCGGTCGCGAAGCCGGCCGCCTTGAGCTCGCCCTTGAGCACGTGGTAGACCTCGGTGCCCCAGCGCAGCGCCTCGGAGAAGCTGTCGGCGCCGATCGGAGCGAGGAAGAACTCCTGCATGTCGATGCCGTTGTCGGCGTGCGAGCCGCCGTTGATGACGTTGAACAGCGGAACGGGCAGCAGGTGCGCGTTGGGGCCGCCCAGGTAGCGGAACAGCGGCAGGTCGGCCGCGTCGGCGGCGGCCTTGGCGACCGCGAGGCTCACGCCCAGGATCGCGTTCGCGCCCACGCGGCTCTTGTTCTCGGTGCCGTCGACCTCGATGAGGATCTCGTCGATCACGCGCTGCTCGCTCGCCTCGACGCCCTCGATCGCGGGGCCCAGCTCGTCGATGACGGCCTCGACGGCCTTCAGCACGCCCTTGCCGCCGTACCGGCTCTTGTCGCCGTCGCGCAACTCGTACGCCTCGAACGCACCGGTGGACGCGCCGGACGGGACGGCGGCCCGCTGCACGATGCCGTCGTCGAGCAGAACCTCCACCTCGACGGTCGGGTTGCCACGGGAGTCGAGAATCTCGCGTGCGCCTACAGCCTCGATCAGTGCCACAGAGTGCTCCTTGTTCAAGAGGGAAGTGGGGTGGTGGAGCGACGTCGATCCGCCGCCCAGTCTAGTCGGAGCCGCTCTCGCGGCGCAGTCGACGAAGCGCCGCGCGCACGACGAAGGGCCGCGCGGATGCGTCCGCGCGGCCCTTCCGGAAATCCTTGCTTACTTGTAGGACTTCACGACGTCGAGCAGGGCCGGGACGTTGGCGTACGCCTCGGCGGCGTTGTCCTTGGTCACGATGACCGGCGCGAGCAGGAACGACGGGACGACCTTGACGCCGTTGTTGTACGACTTGGTGTCGTTCACATCGGCCTTGTCGCCCTTCTGCAGCTCCTGCGCCATCTTGATCGCCTGGGCGACGAGCAGCGTGGTGTCCTTGTTGATCGTGGAGTACTGCACGCCCTCCATGATCGACTTCACGGACTCGACCTCGGAGTCCTGACCGGTGACCACGGGGACCGGCTTGCCGGCCTGCTGCACCGAGGTGATGATGGCGCGGGCGAGCGTGTCGTTCGGGCTCAGCACGCCGTCGATGGTCGCCGAGCTGTAGCTGGAGGTGAGCAGCGAGTCCATACGGCGCTGCGCGTTCTCCGCCTTCCAGCCGTCGGTCGCCGTCTGGGTGATCTCGGTCTGACCCGAGACGACCTTGAGGGTGCCGTCCTTGATCTTCGGCTCGAGCACGTCCATCGCGCCCTTGAAGAAGACCGCCGAGTTGGCGTCATCCGCAGATCCGGAGAACAGCTCGATGTTGTACGGCGCCGGGTGGCCCGCGCGCTTGGCGAGGCCGTCGAGCAGGGCCTGACCCTGCAGCTGGCCGACCTTGAAGTTGTCGAACGCGACGTAGTAGTCCACCGCGTCGGTGTTCTCGATCAGGCGGTCATAGGCGATCACGGTCGCGCCGGCGTCGTGCGCGGCCTTGACCTGGGTGGACAGCTGCTTGCCGTCCTTCGCCCCGATGATGATGACCTTCGCACCGCCGGTGACCATGGCCTGGATCTGGTTCTGCTGCTCGGCGACCGTGTTGCTGGCCGGCGCGTACTGCACGTCGGGCTTGAAGCCCGCCTTGGTCAGACCGTCGGTGAACAGCTTGCCCGCGAGCACCCAGTTCTCACTGGTCTTGTCCGGCAGGGCGACACCGATCTTGGCGTCGGCGGCGAAGCCCTTGGCCGCGGCACCGCTCGAGGCGGGGGTTCCGCCGCGCTCGGACGAGCAGCCGGTGAGGGCGAAGGCACCCGCGACGACGACCGCTGTCGCCGAAAGGAGGATCTTCTTCATTGGGATCTCTTTCTCTTGTGTGTGCATCTCAGGTGAATGCAGGATCGTGCCGCGAACGGCGCGGACCTCTTTTACTTGCCGCTCGCGGTGCCGGGAGCGGTGGTGGCGAAGGGTTCCTCCGCGCGGGAGAACCGACGGGTGATGAAACCCGTCAGGGAGGGGCGGCCCTGCTGCTTGTTCCAGACGTCGACGGCGACCGCGAGCAGCAGCACGAGGCCCTTGACCATCGAGACCACGTCGGCGCCGAAGCCGAGGAGCGCCATGCCGTTGTTGAGGAAGGCCATGACCAGACCACCGATGATGGATCCGATCACGGTGCCGATGCCGCCGGAGACCGCGGCGCCGCCGATGAACACCGCGGCGATCGCGTCGAGCTCCCAGCCGTTGCCGTCCTGCGGACCGGAGGCGGTGGCGCGGGCGACATAGATCATCGCCGCGACCGAGGCGAGCACCGACATGTTCATCATCACGAAGAAGTCGGTCCAGCGGTCCTTCACACCGCTCAGGCGCGCAGCCTGGCGGTTGCCGCCCACCGCGTACAGGTGGCGGCCGAACACGGTGTTGCGGGTCACGAAGGTGTAGACGATCACCAGGACCAGCAGGATCACTCCCGAGACCGGGAAGCTCGTCCCGGGCCGACCGGTCGCGAACAGCCATCCGGCCACGAGGATCAGGGCGGAAAGGATGACGACCTTGACGACGCTCACCCAGACCGGGGCCACGTCGGTGCCGGCCTTGCGCTGCGAGCGGCGCAGGAAGCCCTCGAACACGACGACCCACACCACAGCCAGGACCGCGAGCAGCATCGTGAGGAAGTTGAACGGCACCGGGATCGGCAGTTCGGGCAGGTAGCCGGCGCCGATGTACTGGAAGTCCGCGGGGACCGCGACCGACGTGGACTGGCCGACCCACTGATTCGCACCGCGGAAGAACAGCATGCCCGCCAGCGTCACGATGAACGCGGGGACACCCACGAACGCGACCCAGAAGCCCTGCCAGGCACCGACCAGCACGCCGAGCGCGAGACCCAGCAGGATGGCGGCCCACCACGGGAAGTGCCAGTCCGCCATCGACTTGGCCACCACGATGCCGACGAACGCGGCGACCGAGCCGACCGAGAGGTCGATGTGGCCCATGATGATGACCATCACCATGCCGATCGCGAGGATCAGGATGTAGGAGTACTGGTTGACGACGTTGATCAGGTTGCCGGGAGACAGCGTCAGCCCGCCGGTCCAGACCTGGAAGATGATGATGATCACGACCAGGGATCCGAGGATGCCGAACTGGCGGAGCGTGGACTGGCCGCCGCCCATCATCTTGGAGATGTCGCGGAAGCGGAAGCCCTCTTCCGGAGACGGCGTCGTCGTCGGAGGGGTGGGGGTGGTCGTGGTGCTCATGCGGACGCTTTCTGAGTAAGGGAGGTCATGCTGCGCATGAGCGCCTCCGGGGTGGCTTCGGATGCCGGGAGGCAGTCGGTGACCCGCCCCTCGAACACGGTGTAGATGCGGTCGGACATGCCGAGGAGTTCGGGCAGCTCGCTGGAGATGACGATGACGCCCTTCCCCTGGGCCGCGAGCTCGTTGATGATGCCGTAGATCTCGTACTTGGCGCCGACGTCGATGCCGCGCGTGGGCTCGTCCAGGATCAGCAGATCCGGATCCGTGAACATCCACTTCGCCAGCACGACCTTCTGCTGGTTGCCGCCGGAGAGCGTGCCGACGCCCTGATCCACGGTCGGGGTCTTGATCCGCAGGGACTTGCGGTAGCGCTCCGCGACCTTCGCCTCCTCGATGTCGTTGACGACGCCGTTGCGAGCGATCTTCGAGAGCTTGGCCGAGACGATCGAGCGCTTGATCGTGTCCAGCAGGTTGAGGCCCAGCACCTTGCGGTCCTCGCTGACGTAGGCGAGGCCGTGCCTGATCGCGCTGCGGACGTCGGGGAGCGAGATCTCCTTGCCGTCCTTGATGATCATTCCGGAGAGGAACTGGCCGTAGGAGCGCCCGAAGATGCTCATCGCGAACTCGGTGCGGCCGGCGCCCATGAGTCCGGCGATGCCGACGACCTCGCCGCGGCGCACCTCGATGCTGGAGCCCTTCACGACCATGCGCTCGGCGACCGAGGGGTGACGCACCCACCAGTCCTTGACCTCGAAGAACACGTCGCCGATCTCCGGGGTGCGGTCGGGATAGCGGCTCTCCAGCGAGCGGCCGACCATGCCGCGGATGATGCGGTCCTCGTTGATCTCGCCCCGGCCGACGTCGAGCGTCTCCACCGTGCGTCCATCGCGGATGATCGTGATCTCGTCGGCGATCTGCTCGATCTCGTTGAGCTTGTGGCTGATGATGATCGACGTGATCCCCTTGGCCTTCAGGCCCAGGATCAGGTCGAGCAGGTGCTGCGAGTCGTTCTCGTTCAGCGCCGCCGTCGGCTCGTCGAGGATCAGCAGCTTGACGTCCTTGTTGAGCGCCTTGGCGATCTCGATGAGCTGTTGCTTGCCGACGCCGAGGTGCTTGACCGCGACATCGGGGTCCTCCTTGAGGCCGACGCGGGCGAGCAGTTCGACCGTGCGCTGCTTCTGCGCGGTCCAGTCGATGCGCGGGCCGCGACGGATCTCGTTGCCGAGGAAGATGTTCTCGGCGATCGACAGCTCCGGGATCAGCGCGAGCTCCTGGTGGATGATCACGATTCCGGCATGCTCGCTCGCCGCGATGTCCTTGAAGCGCTGCTCCTGGCCGTAGAGCAGGATCTCGCCGTCGTAGCTGCCGTACGGGTACACCCCGGACAGCACCTTCATCAGCGTGGACTTGCCGGCGCCGTTCTCGCCGCAGATGGCGTGCACCTCGCCGGTGCGAACGGTGATCGACACTTCCGAGAGGGCCTTCACGCCCGGGAACTCCTTCGTGATGCTGCGCATCTCGAGGATCGGTCCCGCCACAGTGGGCAACGCCGTCGTCTCGCTCACGGATCTCCTTCGATACCAGGTCCGGTGATGTTCCAGGCAATGTTACCGTTCACATCGGGATACATCGTGCCTCCCGCGCTTCGGCAGTGTCAAGTGCCGAAGCCGAATTCGTGTCCTTACCGTGACGCCGCGGATTCGCGTCCGCACAGCACAGGCACGACGGGGCCGAACGCCGGCACGGTCTCTCCGCGCAGCTGCGCCAGCAGGATCCGCACGGCGCGACGGCCGAGTTCGGCGAAGTCCTGATGCACCGTCGTCAGCGGCGGAGCGACATGTGCCGCGACCGGAATGTCATCGAAACCCACCACGCTCACGTCGATCGGAACACGGAGTCCCGCGTCTCGGAAGCCGTGCATGAGGCCGATCGCCATGAGGTCGTTCGCTGCGAACACGGCCGTGAAGTCGCGCCTGCGGGCGAGCTCCTGGCCCGCGAAATAGCCGAAATCAGCGGTCCAGTCGCCGCGGATCGGCGGAATCGTCGGCAGGTCGGCATCGCGCATCGCGTCCAGGTAGCCGCGCATGCGCGACTCCGCCTCGATCCAGTCCTGGGGTCCCGCGAGATGCAGGATGTCGCTGTGCCCGAGCCGGATCAGGTACTCGGTGATCATGCGGGCGCCTGCGAGCTGATCCGCGGAGTGGCTGAAGCCGTCGGATCCCGAGGCCGTCTGCAGGCTGACGAACGGCACCGAGACCGCCATCCCCCGCAGCACGTTGAAGACCCGCACCTGCGGTGCGAGCACCACGATGCCGTCGACCGCCTCCCGCACCAGCTGACGCACCGCCGCGCCGATCGCCTCGGGCGTGGTGTCGGGCAGGTTCAGCGTGCTGACGGAGTAGCGCTCCGCACGCGCCGCGTCCTCGATCGCCGCGATCGAGGACGTCGGTCCGAACTCGCCCGTCGTCGCGGACAGGATCCCGAGCGTGTTCGAACGGCTGGTGGCGAGTGCCCGCGCCGCGATGTTTGGTCGGTAGTCCAGCACGCGGATCGCGTCGAGCACCCGTTCCTTGGTCTCGGGACGGATGCTGGGATGGTCGTTGAGCACGCGCGAGACCGTCTGGTGGGAGACCCCCGCGAGGCGCGCGACATCGCGGATGCTGGGCATCCGGGCGCGCTCGGAGGAGGTCGACATGCAGAGCCTCCTCGATGTGCACGGTCACATGGATGAGTCCATTATGGGGGTCGGAGCGTTCCGGCGCGCATCTGCTCCGCCGCCGCCTCGCCCGCGATCTTGTCCTGGTGCACCGGAATACGCGGGAACTTCGTCCGAGCGGATCGGCCGCCCTCGCACGGAGACTGGCACCGTAGTGACGTGGACACTCTGCTGCGCGGCGGGCGCGTCATCGACCCGAAGACCGGTTCCGACAGGATCTCCGACCTCCTGATCTCCGATGGCAGGATCGCGGAGATCGGATCAGGGATCGCCGCACCGGAGGCGGCGACCGTGATCGACGCGGACGGTCTCATCGTCGGGCCGGGTTTCGTCGATCTGCACAGCCACGTGCACTCGATCGCCGGACATCGCCTGCAGGCCATGGACGGCGTCACCACGGCGCTCGATCTGGAGGCGGGCCTCATGCCCGTGGCCGAGGCGATCGCCCGCGCCGGCCGCGAGGGACGTCCGCTGAACTACGGATTCTCCGCCTCCTGGGCACAGGCACGCGCCTATGCGCACCTCGAACGCGTTCCGGTCGCCGACTTCACCGCGTCGATGGACCTCCTCGGCGACCCGGGCTGGCAGCGCTCCTCGAGCCCGGCCGAGCGGCGCCGCTGGCTCGGGCTGCTGGAGAACGAGCTCACCGCCGGAGCCCTCGGCATCGGCGTGCTGATGGGCTACGCCCCGCGCTCCGACCCCGACGAGTACCTGGAGCTCGCCCGGCTCGCCGCCGCGGCCCACGCCCCGACCTTCACGCACGTGCGCGAGCTGATCGAAGCGGACCCCGCCACCCCGATCGACGGTTCGGAGGAGCTCGTGCGCGCGGCGGCGGAGACGGGTGCCGCGATGCACCACTGCCATGTGAACAGCACATCGCTGCGCCACATCGACAGGGTGCTGGCGCTGCTGGACCGCAGCCGCGCAGCCGGATCCCGGGTCACGGTCGAGGCCTACCCCTACGGCGCAGGCAGCACCGCGATCGGCGCGTTCTTCCTCGCGCCGGAGAAGCTCGCGGGCCTGGGCATCGCCCCGACCGCGCTCGTGCTCGTGGACACCGGAGAGCGCATCGCCGACGAAGCCCGGCTGCGCGAGGTGCGCGCCTCCGATCCCGGCGCCGCCTGCATCGTCACGTTCCTGGACGAGGCGGATCCCCTCGATCGCGCCCACCTGCACCGGGCGCTCGCCTATCCCGACGCGATCGTCGCGAGCGACGCGATGCCGATCTCGTGGCCCGGATCCGGCGAGTCGTCGACGGTGTACGAGCAGCGCCGCTGGCCGCTTCCCGAGGGCGGCCAAACGCACCCGCGCACGGCCGGGACCTTCGCGAAGTCCCTGCGCCTCATGGTCCGCGAATCCGGCGCCTGGAGCTGGACCGAGGCGTTCCGCCGCTGCTCCTACCTGCCTGCGCGCGTGCTGGACGAGGCCTCCCCCGCGATGCGCGCGAAGGGGCACCTCACCGTCGGCGCCGACGCCGACATCGTGGTGCTCGACCCGGCCGCGATCACCGATCGCGCGACGTACGCCGACTCGACGCGCCCTTCGCAGGGCGTGCGGGAGCTGTACGTGCACGGCACGGCCGTCGTGCACGCCGGAGACATCGTGGCCGACGCCCATCCGGGACGCGCCGTGCGAGGCGCTGCGTGACGAGGACGGCGCGTCGCGCCGCCCGCGCCCGCTGATCGGCGGGGCCTTGTCCGGGGGCACCAAGGTCTCCGGAAGCCTCGTCGGCACGCACCAACGGGACGCGGATCAGCGCGAATAGTCTCGGCCCCATCGCCGTCTCCCCCTGACCGACGGCGCACTCGACGAAGAGGAGCGCACATGTCCGACCTGAACGAAATCGGCACCTGGGTGCGGGAGAACCTGCCCGCGTTGATCGCCGAAGCACACGTCCCCGCCGCATCCGTGGGAATCCTCGCCGGCGGCGAGGTCTTCACCGCGGCGGCCGGCATCCTGAACAAGAACACCGGGGTGGAGGCCGATGAGGACTCGGTGTTCCAGATCGGCTCCATCACGAAGACCTGGACCGCGACGCTCATCATGCAGCTCGTCGACGAGGGGCTGCTCGACCTCGATGCCCCGGTGCGCGACACCGTCCCCGCGTTCGCGATCGGGGACGATGCCGCGGCCTCCGCGATCACCACCCGCCAGCTGCTCAGCCATGTGAGCGGCTTCGAGGGCGACCTCTTCAACGACACCGGCGTCGGCGACGACGCGGTGGAGAAGTACCTGGCGACGATCGCCGACGCCCCTCAGCTCTTCGCCCCCGGCGAGCGCTTCTCGTACAACAACGCCGCCTTCGTGGTGCTCGGCCGCATCGTCGAGGTGCTGCGCGGCCAGACGTACGACCAGGCGCTGCATGCGCACCTCGCCCGCCCGCTGGGACTCACGCACGTCGCGACGGATGCTTCGCAGGCGATCATGTTCCGCGCGGCGCTCGGCCACATCCCCGGCGAAGACGGCGAACCCGTCCCCGCGCCGGTGTGGAGCCTGGTGCGCTCCAACGCCCCGGCCGGATCCATGCTCGCGATGACCCCTCGGGATCTGCTGGGGTTCGCGGGCATGCACATGGCCGGCGGCGTCGCCCCCGACGGCACCCGGGTCCTGTCCGCGCAGAGCGTCGCGGCGATGCAGGAGCGCCAGGTCGACCTCCCGGATCTCGGCGTGCTCGGCAACGCCTGGGGCCTGGGCTGGGAGATCTTCGACTGGGCCGGTGGCCCGGTCTACGGTCACGACGGCGGCACGATCGGGCAGAACGCGTTCCTGCGCTTCGTGCCCTCCGCGGGTGTCGCCGTGGTGCTGCTCACGAACGGCGGCGACACGGTCGGTCTCTACTACGACCTGTTCTCGAAGATCTTCTCGGCCCTCGCCGGCGTCGACATGGCTCCGCTCCCCGTGCTCCCCGAGTCGCCGGTCGAGGTCGACCTGGACCGCATCCTCGGCACCTACTCGTCCTCGGTCTCGGACTCCACGGTGAGCGTCGACGACGAGGGTCGGATCTGGCTCACCCGCACGATGAAGGGGATCTTCGCCGAGCTGGGACCGGCTCCCGCGCCCGTGGAGCTCGTCGGCTGGTCCGGCGACAGCCTCCTCCCCCGGGAGCAGAACCACGGCATGCGCATGCCGCACGCCTTCGTCGGCGACGACGGCAGCGGCCGCGCCCTGTATCTGCACACCGGACGCGCCGACCGCCGGGTCGACGCATGAGCACCCTCACCGCGACGCCGACCTCGATCGCCGAGATCTTCGCGGACGCGGATGCAGAGGGCTTCCTGCACGCCCGCGAGATCGGGGCCGGGACCGGCCCCGAGGTGGACTCCGGCGCCGACGAGCCCGTCGTGCTCGCCTCGGTCTTCAAGATCCTCGTGCTCACCGCCTACGTCCGGGCCGTCGCGGCCGGCACGCTGGACCCGACCGAGAGGACGACCGTCACCGCGCGCTACCGCATCGGCGGCATCGGCACGGCCGGGTTCTCGGACGACGTGCAGGCGAGCTGGCGCGATCTCGCTCAGAACATGATGACGATGAGCGACAACGCCGCCACCGACGTCCTGTACCACCGTCTGGGCGGCGACGCCGTCGATCGCGTGATCGCCGACCTTGGCCTGCGGAACACGCGGCTCATCGGGTGCTGCGAGGATCTGTTCGCCTCTGTGGTGGCCGACCTCGGCGGCTCCGCGGACGACGATCTGGAGGAGCTGCTCTCCGGCACGGAGCCCGAGCGGCTGCTCGGGATCTCCGCGCTCGACCCCGCCCGGACCTCGGCATCCACTCCGCGTGACGTCACCACGCTGCTGAACGCCCTGTGGACCGACACCGCCGCACCCGCCGAGGCCTGCGCGCAGGCCAGGGCGATCATGGCGCAGCAGATCTGGCCGCACCGGCTGACCTCCGGGTTCCCGAACGGAGTGACGCTCGCGGCGAAGACCGGAACGCTCCCCCGCTGGCGCAACGAGGCGGGTGTCGTCACCTACCCCGACGGCCGCCAGTACGCCGTCGCCGTGTTCACCCGCGCGCACACGCTCGACGAGCGCCTTCCGCGCGTCGACGCCTCGATCGGCCGCGCCGGTTTCGCCGCCGTCGAGCGACTGCGCGCCGAGCGGTCCTGACCTCCGGGCCGATCCGCCCAGGATCGGCCCGGACTCCCCTCACCGCTCCTCTCCTCCCCCCTCTCC
>NZ_PCOW01000012.1:0-133625 GCF_002979495.1 Microbacterium sp. MYb64
CAGCCTGATCCTGCGCCCGCGCCCGCGCGACCCGGCGCCCCTCCCTATGCCCCCTCCATCTTCGGGTCGTCCCCCTCAGCGGACGCCATGGCGTCCGCTCACGGGGACGACTCGGAGATAGGGAGAGAGGAGGGCTCAGAAGCCGAGGTGGGTGGCGAGCTCGCGATCGAAGACCTCGGCCTCGTCGAGGTGGGGCGCATGCCCGGCCTCGGGCAGGACGACCTCGCGATACTCCCCGCCGTTCGCGGCGTAGCGCTCGAGCACCGCCCTGGTCTGGGTCACCATCGGCTGCACGGGTGCGACCTCCTCCCCCGGCCAGCCAGGGATCACGCCGAGCGCGCCGAGCTGATTGAGGTCGAAGAACGAGGCGTCCGACACGATCGCGTCCTTCTCCCCGCGGATCCAGAGGATCCGGGGCTTCACGGCGAGATCCACGATGCCCGACAGATCCAGGTGCTGCGGCGCCATCGTGTTGAGCACGCCTCGGGTGCCGGCGGCGAATCCGGGCCAGCGGTCGGATCCGACCGCATCGCCCGGGTAGTTGTCGAGACCCGTCTTCGTGGTGAGCATCGACGCGACCCAGAGGTCCTCGTGCGGGGTCTGCGTCTCGGGCCGCGCCACGTACGCGGTGCGGTAGACGGTGCGCGGCGAGGTCTGCGCCTCATCCGTGGTGTCGCCTGCATCCAGTCGCGCCACGAAGTCGGGGTTCGCCCCGCCGCCGCCTGTGCCGGCGCCGTCGGCGTCGTTGCGCGCCCCGTCCGGGCCGTGCGTGCCGCCGAAGCCGTAGGGCGAGACCGGCGACTCCAGGGTGAGCGAGAGCACGCGCTCCGGCGCATCCAGCGCGACCTGCAGCACGACGCCGCCGCCCATGCTCCAGCCGACGAGGTGCACGGCGTCGAGGTCGAGGGCGTCGAGCACCCCGCGCACGTCGTCGGCGAAGTCGCGCAGCCCGCGGGCCGCGTCGACGGGCTTGGTCTCGCTGTCGCCGAAGCCGCGGAGGTCGATCGCGAGCGCGCGCACGTCCGCCGGGAGGGCGAGCATCGTCGGCTGGTAGAAGAGCGCCGACGACACATTGCCGTGCACGAACACGACCGACGCAGTCGGCGCCGCAGGATCTGCCGCGGGGCGTTCGAGCACGTTGGCGATGTAGCGCGGCGTCTCGATGCGGCGGGCGGTGATGCCCTCGAACAGGGTGGCGGTCATGTCGGCTCCTTCGGGAGAGCGGGGAATGCGGTCAGGGTCGGGCGTCCGCCTCGGCGGCGACGCGCACGGCGCCCCGCTCGGCGAACAGGATCGTGTAGTGGTTCACATCCAGTACTTCGACGATCCGCAGCTGCGGCACGAGTGCGCGGAACCGGTCGAGCGCTCCCGGAGCGTAGAGCGGATCCGCGTCGAGCAGCCCCCGCGGCGCGCGCAGCACCGTCACCGGCATGCGCAGCCCGCGCAGTGCGTCGAGGTACCAATCCGGCCCGTACAGCTCGCCGCCGTCCTGAAGCATTGCGGCGGCGACCGTGGAGGAGCGCAGGTGCGGGGCGGATCCGTCCAGGTCGTGTCGCGCGTAGGTCTCGACCGCGCTCGACCAGTCCCGGGCGAAGGCGGGATGGATCCGCCAGAAGTCCAGATAGGCGTCCTCGTCGGAGAACTCCATGGACAGCCGCTGCGCGGCCGGGCCCAGGAGCGCGGCGATGTCGAGGTCGTCGGCACTCGCCCCCTCCGGCAGCGCGAGCGGGAACCCGCCGTCGACGAGCACGAGGCGGGCAACGAGGTCGGGCCGCCTCGCGGCGAGCGCGACAGCGACGAACGCGCCCATCGAGTGCCCGAGGACCGCGCGCGCACCGCCGCCGTCCGCATCCAGCACCGCGGCGAGATCCTCGGCGTGCCGGCGCAGCCCGTAGGGCCCGGGAAGCGCGTTGCTGCGCGCCCTTCCCCTGAGGTCGGGGGCGAGGATGCGCCGCGCGGGCAGGAGAGCGGCGACCGTGTCCCAGGAGCGGCCGTTGGCGGTGATGCCGTGGATCGCGAGGACGGCCTCGGCGTCGGACGAGGGGCCGAAGGACGTGACGGCGAGTGTCTGGGGCGTGCCGGTCACCGTGCGCTCCATCCGCCGTCCATCGTGTACGACGCTCCCGTGACCGAGCCCGCGGTCGGACCGCACAGCCACCGGGCCAGATCCGCCACCTCCTCGGGCTCGAGAAGTCGCTTGATCGCCGATTCGACGAGCATGACCTTCTCGATGACGTCGGTCTCGGGGATGCCGTGCGTGCGGGCCTGGTCCGCGATCTGCTTCTGCACGAGGGGCGTGTTGACGTACCCGGGGTTGATGCAGTTGCTCGTGACCCCATGCGGGCCGCCCTCGAGCGCCGTCACCTTCGAGAGACCCTCCAGGGCGTGCTTGGCGGTGACGTAGGCCGATTTGTACTCGCTCGCGCGCAGGCCGTGCACGGAGCTGATGTTGACGATCCGCCCCCACCCGCGGGCGTACATCCCGGGGAGCACAGCCCGGATGAGCAGGAACGGCGCCGTGACCATGATGTCGAGCATGCGGCGGAACATCGCGGGGTCGAAGTCGACGATGGGCGCGACGGTCTGGAGCCCCGCGTTGTTCACGAGAATGTCGGCGTCGAAGGCGCGGGCAGCGAGCGCGTCCAGATCGCCGAGGTCGATCGCCAGAGCCTCGCCGCCGATCTCCGCCGCCACCGCGGCGGCCCCCTCCGCGTCGCGGTCCAGCAGCAGCACGTGCGCCCCGTCCTGCGCGAGCGCCCTGGCGCACGCCGCCCCGATGCCGCTTCCCGCTCCTGTGACGAGGGCGGTGCGCCCCCGGAGGTCGGTGTCGGGTCCCGGGGATCGCTGCGCTGCCATGCCTGCACGGTAGTTCACCCTCGCGCACGACGGAAGGGGATCCGGCTATGCAAAACTGCACAGATGGACGCGCACTTCCCCGCACCGCCGCTCAGCGCGGACGACCTGCTCGTGCTGCTCGCCGTCGCGCGCAGCGGCCGGTTCACCGCCGCCGGAGCGCAGCTCGGGCTGAACCACACCACCGTCGCGCGCCGCATCGCCGCCCTCGAGGCGCAGCTGGGCGGACGCGTGCTCTCGCGCGAGGGCGCGGGGTGGGAACTGACTCCGCTCGGCTCCCGCGCCCTGGCCGCGGCCGAGGGCGTGGAGCGGGCGCTCGGACGCCTGGACGGCGGCGACACCGCGCGCATCGGCGGGCTGATCCGGCTTTCCGCCACTGACGGCTTCAGCGGATTCGTGGCCGCTCCCGCGATGGCCGCGCTGCAGCGCGTCCATCCCGAGGTTCAGCTCGAGCTCATCACGGGCACCCGGCAGGCCTCGCATCAGCGCACGGGGGCCGACCTCGAGGTCGTGGTGGGGCGTCCCCAGGTGCGGCGGGCGCGCGCGATCCACCTCGCCGACTACGCGCTCGGCCTCTATGCGAGCCGCGACTGGCTGCGCGAGCATCCGGCGCCGCAGGATCCGGAGGAGCTGGCCGGGCAGCCGCTCGTCTACTTCATCGAGTCGATGCTGCACGTCGACTCCCTCGACGATGCGCGGCGCGCGGTTCCCGGCATGCACGACGCCGTGGCGAGCACGAACGTGTACGTGCACGTCGACGCCACCCGCGGCGGTGCGGGCTACGGGCTGCTGCCCGCGTTCCTCGCGGATCAGCACGAGGATCTGGTGCGCGTGCTGCCGGACGAGATCGACGAGCGACTGCCGTACTGGCTCATCGCGCGCCCCGAGGCGCTGAACCAGCCCGCGATCGCGGCGTTCCTCGAGGCGCTCCAGGCCCGCCTGACCGAGGTGCGCCCGCACCTGCTCGGCAAACGGGCGTAACGCCCCCTACTTCCGAGTCGTCCCCACCAGCGCACCCCAGAGGCTCCGCTCACAGGGACGACCCGAAATGGGTGGTGGGACGTGTGGGCACCCTACTTCCGAGTCGTCCCCACCAGCGCACCCCAGGGGCTCCGCTCACGGGGACGACCCGGAATGGGGGCGGGACGTGCGGGCACCTACTTCCGAGTCGTCCCCACCAGCGCACCCCAGGGGCTCCGCTCACAGGGACGACCCGAAGCATGAGCGGGGGCGTGCGTCGGCGCCCCCTTGATGGCACGCTGGAAATGTGAAGACCCTGCTGCTGGCTCGCCACGCGAAGTCCGACTGGGGCTCGGCGGATCTGCGCGATCACGACCGGCCGCTGAACGCACGCGGCCGCCGGGACGCCCCGATGATGGCCCGTCGGCTGCGCGACGAGGATGTGCGCCTGCAGCGGATCCTGTCGAGCACCGCGATCCGCGCGCGCAGCACGGCCGACGAATACGCGGCGGCGTTCGGACTCGCCGTCGTGGCGGAGCCCGCACTCTACGCCGCGTCCGCCCGCGCGATCCTCGGGATCGCGTCCGCCCTCCCGGATGACGTCGAGGTCGCGATGCTCGTGGGGCACAACCCCGGGATGGCGGATGCCGTGGCCGAGCTCACCGGATCCTTCGTGGAGTTCCCGACATGCGCCGTCGCCGAATGCGCGGTCGACGTCGCCTCCTGGTCCGAGCTGATCGAGGGATCGGGCACCCTGCTCCGCCTGCGCACCCCGCGCGACTGACCCGGGCCCCGCCCCACATTCGCTCTACCTGCGAGTCGTCCCCGTCAGCGGACGCCATAGGCGCCGCTGACGGGGACGACTCGGAAGTAGGGACCCACGAAGAACGGGTCAGGCCATCGCGGCGGCGGCGGCCTCGTCCTCGGTGGTCGCGACGAGCTGGCCGCAGGCGCCGTCGATCTCCTTGCCGCGGGTGTCGCGGAGGGTCGTCGGGATGCCGGCGTCGTTGAGACGGCGGACGAACTCGTCCTGCACGTCCTTCTCCGACGCGGTCCAGATGGATCCGGGGGTCGGGTTCAGCGGGATCGGGTTCACGTGCACCCAGCCGCGGCCGCGCGCATTGAGCTTCTCCGCGAGGAGGTCGGCGCGCCAGGGGTGGTCGTTCATGTCCTTGATCAGCGCGTACTCGATCGAGACGCGACGTCCCGTCTTCTCGAAGTAGCGGCGGGCGGCGTCGAGCGCCTCGTCGACCTTCCACCGCGAGTTCACCGGGATGAGTTCGTCGCGGAGCTGGTCGTCGGGCGCGTGCAGGGAGAGCGCGAACGTGACGGGGATGTCCTCGTCGGCGAGCTTGTTGATCGCCGGGACCAGGCCCACCGTCGACACGGTGATGCCGCGGGCACTCATACCGAGGCCGTCGGGCTGGGACGCGACCATGACGCGCACCGCATCCATCACGCGCTTGTAGTTCGCGAGCGGCTCGCCCATCCCCATGAACACGATGTTCGAGACGCGCTCCATGGAGTGGTCGTCGGCCTTCTTGCCGCCGAGGCCCCCCTCTGCAATCAGGCGGTTGGCACGCACGATCTGCTCGACGATCTCGGCCGTCGACATGTTGCGCGTGAGCCCGGCCTGCCCCGTGGCGCAGAACGGGCAGTTCATGCCGCAACCGGCCTGGCTCGACACGCACAGCGTGATGCGGCCCGGGTAGCGCATGAGCACAGACTCGACGAGCGCGCCGTCGTGCAGACGCCAGAGGAACTTGATCGTGTCGCCGCGATCGGTCTCCAGGCGCCGCACCTCGGTGAGCAGCGGCGGCAGCATCCCCGCGACCAGCTCGTCTCGCTGGCCGGCGGGCAGATCCGTCATGTGCGCGGGATCCGAGGTGTAGTGCGTGAAGTAGTGCGTCGCGAGCTGCTTGGCGCGGAATCCGGGCAGGCCCAGCTCCTTGACCTTCTCGACGCGCTCGGCGGGCGTGAGGTCGGCGAGGTGCACCGGGGGCTTGCCCCGCTTGGGGCTGGCGAACTGCAGCAGCGGGCGCCCCTCGGCATCCTTCTTCTGCGTCCATCCTTCGGTGGCGGGGCGCACCTGGGCGGTGCGCGTCGCGGGCGCGCCGGAGCGGGCGGACGCAGGAGTCTCGGACATGTCTTCCAGGGTAGAGCCTGCAGGGTGCGAAGGCGCTGGGCGCGGCCCGGCGGATCCGCCCCGTACGCTGGCGGCATGGACCTCTGGATCTGGATCCTCCTCGCCGGCGTGATCGTCATCCTCTTCATCGTCATCGCCGTGACCCTGCGCGCGATCCGGCCGAAGGCGCCGGAGCCGCTGGGGACCACCCTCGCGACGCCGCCATCCGCCACGCCCGCCACGCGGGCCGCAGCCGCCACGCCCGCCGCGGCCTCGACGCGCCGGGAGTCGCCGTCGGCGACTCCCGGTCCGCTCGCCCCCTCCGTCGTCGCGGAGATCGACGCGCTGGTCGCCGCCGATCAGAAGATCTCGGCGATCAAGGTGCTGCGCGAACACTCCGGCCTCTCGCTGCGCGCGGCGAAGGACCAGATCGACGCCTGGATCCCGTCGACACCCGGCACGATGAACTCGGCTCCCGTCTCGCTCACCCGCTCCGACTCCCGCCCTGCCGGAGCACCCTCGTACGTCGGCGAGATGTCCGCCTCCGAGGCGGTCGCGCACCTCGACCCGAACGTGCACGCCGAGATCGGACGCCTCATCGCCGCGGAGCAGAAGATCGCGGCGATCAAGCTGCTGCGCGAGGCCACCGGCCTCGGTCTGAAGGACTCGAAGAACGCCGTCGAATCCTGGCGCTGAGCCCGCCCCTCAGACCCGGCGGCGGATCACGATCCGGTTCTCGTCGGACGGATCCTGACGGTCGAACCAGACGTCGACCTCCTCGCCGTTCACGAGCGGGTTGCGCACGTCGATCGTCGCGGCGCGCTTGACCCAGCGCTGCTGCCCCGCGGCGTCGCGGAACGTGTACGTGACCGCGGTGAGGATCCGGCTCGCGTCGTCGAAGTGCGTGTAGCCCTGATTCGTCACCGAGCCGGTGACCGGGGTCGTGGTGCGCACCAGCTCGTCGGCGGCGTCGAGGCGACGCGCCCTGCCAGCGCGCGCGACCAGCCCCAGCCCGAGAAAGGCGACCGCGACGATGGCGAGCCCGAACGCCAGCGGATCGACGACCGGATACTGCAGCAGTTCCGGCGGCAGCGCGACGACCGCGTGGCCGACGGCCGCGCCGAGCACCGCGACGCCGACCGCAGTGAGCCAGCCGGGCAGACGCGGATTGCGCGCGGCGGCGACGGACCACAGACCGAGCGCGATCAGGAGCGCGAAGGACGAGGCGATCGCGGCGATGATCGCGGCGACGTCCTGCTCCTGCACGTCATCGGAGAAGCCCGTCGCGGCGCCACGGGTCAGCGCCCACCCGAGAACGGCACCCGCTCCGAGCAGGAATACGCCGGGGATGACGAGACTCGCCCCCGTGGCCCGCCGGGACGGGCGCTCTCGCCATGCGGCGTCCGGATCGATCGTGCTCATGCCACGATCTCAGCACAGCGAGGTGCTTCTCCGCTCGATGTTTCTTCGCGCAGACTCGACAAGGCTTCTTCGCACGAACCCGCCGAGGGACCGGATCGCCGCTACCCGGATCGAGCGACGCCGCCTCAGGAGATGCCCACCCTCGCGTGGTATACCATTTCCATGCCCGATACCTCGCTCCCGCCGTGCGTCGCCCGCCCTCCGGACAGAGCGCCGCGCCGGGAGGATCCCGCCCCGTTCCGGAAGCGCGCCGCCGGCGCGATCGCCGGGCTCGGCGTGACCGCACTCCTGCTCGCCGGCTGTACAGCGGCCGCGCCGGAATCCACGCCGACCGTCACCAGCACGTCTCCCACGGTGGCGAGCCCCTCCCCCGCATCCCCCAGAACCGAGGCCCAGATGACCGCTCTGAACTCCCGCCTGTTCGACGCCGCAACGGCCGGTGACGCCGCCGTCGTCCGGGCCGCGATCACCGAGGGCGCCGACCTGGAGGCCCGTGGATCCGGTGGCATGACCGCGCTGATCGCCGCCACCAAGGGCAACCGGATCGACGCGGCCCTCGCGCTCATCGATGCCGGCGCCGACGTGAACGCCAAGGACGACATCGTCGACTCCGCGTACCTGTACGCGGGCGCGCGCGGGCACGACGAGATCCTGCGGGCGACGCTCGAGCACGGCGCCGACCTGCGCAGCACGAACCGCTACGGCGGCACCGCACTGATCCCCGCCTCCGAGCGCGGCCACCTCAGCACCGTGAAGATCCTGCTCGCCGCGGGCGTGGATCCGAATCACGTCAACAACCTGAACTGGACGGCGCTGCACGAGGCGATCGTGCTGGGCGACGGTTCGCAGACGTACGTCGACATCGTGCGCACCCTCATCGCCGGCGGTGCCGACGTGACGATCCGCGACGGCGACGGCGTGCTGCCGCGCGACCTCGCCGCCTCCCACGGATACCGCGACATCGTCGCCGCGATCGACGAGGCCTGAGCCTGGCCCGGAGCCGTCCCGCCCGTCCCGACCCTGACTTTGGGGCGCAGCCTCCCGTTTTGGGGCGCGCCACACCGGGAATCAGCGTCGGGACGCGCCCCAAACGGCAGAAGTGCGCCCCAAGGCCAGGAGGAACCAGGATCCCCGGCCCCGGCACCGACACGGTTTTGGGGCGCAGCCTCACGTTTCGGGGCGCACCACACCGGAAATCAGCGTCGGGACGCGCCCCAAACGGCAGGGACGCGCCCCGAAACCAGGAGAAGCCCGAGAGGACCCGACCGACTCAGTCCAGGAAGATGTCCGGGAACAGCTGATCGTCGGGGGTGCCGGGGACGGCGGCGTAGCCGGAGAAGTCGGTGATGCCCGCGGCCTCGAGCACGTCCTCCACGATCAGCGTCTGTCCGGTGTACTCGCGGGCCGGCTGCGCGAGCACGGCGTAGGCGGCGTCGGCGTACACCTCGGGCGTGCGGCTGACCTTCATCATCCGGTCGCCGCCGAGCGCGAACTGCACCGCGGCCGTCGCGATCGTCGTGCGCGGCCACAGCGTGTTGGCGGCGATGCCGTCCTTCGCGAACTCGGCTGCGAGGCCCAGCGTCGCCATCGTCATGCCGTACTTCGCGAGCGTGTAGCCGGTGTGCGCCCCGAGCCATCGCGGCGTGATGTTGAGCGGCGGCGACAGCGACAGGATGTGCGGGTTCGGGGCGTCCTTGAGCACCGGCACCGCGGCGCGGGACAGCATGAACGTGCCGCGCACGTTGACGTCCTGCATGAGGTCGTACTTCTTGGCGGCGAGGTCGAGGGATCCGGACAGGTCGATCACACTCGCGTTGTTGACGACGATGTCGATGCCGCCGAACTCGCCCTGCGTCTTCAGCACGGCCTCGGTCACGCTCTCGTCGTCGCGCACGTCGCCGAGGATGGGCAGCGCCCGGCCGCCGGCCGCGCGGATCTGCTCGGCCGCGGTGTGGATCGTGCCCTCGAGCTTCGGATGCGGGGTGTCCGTCTTCGCCAGCAGCGCGATGTTCGCGCCATCGGCGGCCGCGCGCAGGGCGATCGCGAGGCCGATGCCACGGCTGCCGCCGGACATCAGGATGGTCTTGCCCGCGAGGGGCCTGTCGGTGGTCAACGCAGTCTCGGTCATGTCTTCCTCGGGTTCGTGGGTCGGCGGGCGGATCCGGGTCCGCTTACTTGGGCGCCATCCGGATCGCGCCGTCGAGACGGATCGTCTCGCCGTTCAGGTAGCCGTTCTCGACGATCTGCTGCACGAGCGAGGCGTACTCGTCGGGGCGGCCGAGGCGGGCCGGGTAGGGCACCTGCTCGCCGAGCGAGTCCTGCGCGGCCTGCGGCAGGCCCGCGAGCATCGGGGTCTCCATGATTCCGGGGGCGATTGTGCACACGCGGATGCCGTAGCGGGCCAGCTCGCGCGCGATCGGCAGCGTCATCGCGTGCACGCCGCCCTTCGACGCCGAGTACGCGGGCTGTCCGATCTGACCGTCGAATGCCGCGACGCTCGCCGTGTTCACGATGACGCCGCGGTCGCCGCCGTCCAGGGGCTCGTTCTTCGAGATCACCGCGGAGGCCTGCGAGATCACGTTGAACGTGCCCACGAGGTTGATCCGGACGATCCGCTCGAAGCCGGCGAGGTCGGCGGGGTTGCCGTCGCGGTCCAGCACCTTCGCGGGCGGGGCGATGCCGGCGCAGTTCACCACGATGCGCAGCGGTGCCGCCGCCTGGGCTGCGGCGACGGCTGCGGCGACCTCCGAGGGGTTCGTCACGTCGGCCGGGGCGAAGACGCCACCCAGCTCCTCCGCGATCTCCGCACCCTTCGAGCTCGGCAGGTCGATGATCGTGACGGTCGCACCGGCGGCGGCGAGGCGGCGTGCGGTGGCGAGGCCGAGCCCCGAGGCACCGCCGGTGACAAGGGCTCCGGATCCGTGGATCTGCATTGCCCACTCCTTTCGAACAGCTCTGTTCCGTGAGACGGCACGGCCACTTTTCAGGGCCTGCGACTGAGTCTCAGCTTACGTGAGTCCGCGTCTCACCCCGCACGCACCGTGCGCCCGCACGGATCGGGGACCCGTCGGCACGGACGGCGGGGATCGTCGTCGATGCGAGCCTACGGCCCGCACCAGCGGATGTCACAGGAACCGGCCCTCGACGGGCGGGAGATCCGAGCCCTGGAGAAGAGGACCGATGACAACACGAGGCGGTTGTCAAGGCCCTGGCCGCGAGCGCCGTGATCGCGGATCCTGGGCCGAGACGATGCCCCGCAGAGGGGCTCAGCAGAGGAGAGACCGATGAGCGAGATCGACGAGGGACCCCCGCCGAACGTGCATCACGCGCGCCCGGAGAGAACCGGGTACCGGCATGCGGCGAGCGCCCGGCGCCACGGTCCGGAGGAGTCGGATGACCCGTACGCGAAACCCGGTGAGGATCCGTACGGCAAGCGCGCCGCGGCGACGTCGTCGCGACGGCCCGGTGAGCGGGACTGACGGCCCCGGCGTCTCACCCCGCCGTCACTGGATCTGACCGCTGTCGTCGACCTCCATCTCGTCGACCTGTGAAGGCTCGGGGATCAGCCGGAGACCCCCCGGCGTATTCGCCAGCTGGCTGAGCGCCTCGACCCACAGCCGGTTCAGGGGCGGGCGGCGGCCGCCGTGGTAAGTGAAGACCATGGTGCACGAGGGGTGGATCCAGACGGAGGTGCGACCGTGCCCGATGCTCGGGTCGTCCTTCCAGGTGAAGTAGAACGGCTCCCCGCGGCGGAGCTTGTTGGCGACCACCATCTGCACGTGAGCCAGCGCGCGGTCGTCCAGATCCGCATGCGTCTGACCCTCGTAGCTGAATCTGCCCATCTCGTTCCGTCTCCTTGATCGTTCCCTGCGTATCGCCCCTCACCCCACATCATGGTCTGCGGAACTGCGCGGCGGGACCCCCTCGACGCGCATGGCTCGGGGATGATACGTCTGCACCGCCCGAACCGGAAGTCCCAGGCGCCACCAAGCACGCGCGCGTAGCGTTCGTGCCACGCGGAGCCTCAGGATCAGCACCTTGGACGCGGTGGTCTCTGACGTCCGCCGGTGAAGAAGGAGGAGATCATGGTTCCCGAAATCCACCTGCTGCCCGAAGTCCACAAGTGGTGGCCCCACCTGTCCGCGCGCTCCAAGCAGCGACTAGAAGAACAGGACGACGGGGTCGTGCCCGACGACGTCCGCGAGGAGATCGAGCGGATCATCGGCGAGGCCGTGGATCCGTCGGCGCGGCTCAGCGACGGCGACCGCACGTTCATCCGCACGCAGCAGGAGATGGTCGACTGACGCCCGGTGCCGCTCAGAGGTGGCGCCCGCCCGTGACGGGGATGATGCCGCCCGAGACGTAGGACGCGTCCTCGGAGGCGAGGAAGACATATGCGCCCGCGAGCTCCGCGGGCTGACCGGCGCGGCCGAGAGGAGTGTCCTCGCCGAACGTCGGCAGCTTCCTCGGCCAGCCCGTCGCCGGGATGAGCGGCGTCCAGATGGGCCCGGGGGCGACGCCGTTGACGCGGATCCCGTGCGGTCCCTGCTGCTCGGCGAGCATCTGCACGAAGGCGACGAGGGCGGCCTTGGTCAAGGCATAGTCGAACAGCCCTGGCGACGGGTCGTAGGCCTGGATCGACGTGGTCGCGATGATCGAGGATCCCGGCGACAGGAACGGCAGCGCGGCCTGCGCGAGCCAGAACGGAGCGTAGAGGTTCGTGTGCATGACCTTGTCGAACTCCTCCGGCGGGACGTCGTCGATCTCCCCCCTACTGCGCTGATATCCGGCGTTCAGGACCAGGATGTCGAGCCCGTCGAGGCTTTCGGCGGCATCCGCGACCAGATCCGCGCATCCCTGTTCGTCCGTGAGGTCCCCCGGGAGCAGCACCGCCTGTCGGCCGGCCCTGCGGATCCAGTCCGCGGTGTCCTCCGCGTCCGCCTGCTCTTCAGGCAGATAGCTGAGCGCCACATCCGCGCCCTCCCGCGCGAACGCGATCGCCACCGCACATCCGATCCCGGAATCGCCGCCGGTGACCAGCGCGTGCCGTGCGGGCAATCGGTCGGAGCCGCGGTAGCTCTCCTCGCCGTGGTCCGGGCGCGGGTCCGTCTCCTCCAGCAGGCCTGGCTGGTCGTTCCCCGGATCCGGTGGGTCGGGCAACGGCGGGTACTTGGTGCGCGGGTCGGTCATGCTGTAGCTCATGCCGGGCACGCTAGACAGGGCGCACCGGACCGACGAGGGGGTTGACGATCGCGGGCGGGTTGTCTACGGGTCACGGTCACGCCGATCCTGCACGTCTCTCGATGCAGCGTGCGCGCCAGCGATAGCCCTCCGCCGGCCCGGCTGTCAAGGGCCGTGACGCGGGTCGATGCGGGGCTCATCCTCCTCTGTGGACGAGGGGAGTGAGATGTCGATGACGACACCGGCCCGCTTCGAGATGCGCAGGCTCACGGAGAGCGAATGGCTGATCCTGGACGACGGCTTCGACCGCAGCGACGCGCGGCACACGGTCGCCTGCGTGAGCCGGCTCTCGGCGGAGCAGGTCGAGGTGATCTGGCTCCAGCCCGTGGCCGAGAGGATCCGCTACGACTCGGTCGCGGACGTGCTGGAGGCCGTGCGCAGCGCGCCGCAGCAGCAACGGCGGGCGGGCGGACCGGCGTGAACCGCTGCGAACGGGCCCTGCCATCCCGCACCCCTCGCCGTCAAGCCCCTGTGCAGCGGTGATCGTCACCGCCTACCGTGAGTCGGCGGTCGCACCCGCGGCACCTGGAAGGAGTCCGTCATGAACATCCTCTTCGTCATCATCATCATCGTGGCCATCATCCTGGCCATCACGGGTGGCCTCGTGCAGTCCCTGAACTTCCTGCTCTGGGTCGGCCTGGTACTGCTCGTCCTCGCCGTGATCGCCTGGTTGCTCCGGTCGGTCACGGGTCGCCGGGCGCCGTGACGGCCGCAGGGCACTGACGAGGGAGGGCCGGCGATGCCGGCTCTCCTTCGTTCTCGTGCGGGCAGGATGGATCCATGAGCATCCCGATCGACGACGTGACCGTTCCCGATCGCGTGAGGGAGCTGGCGGGATCCGCCGCGCTCACCCCGGTGTGGGAGAACGGCATCGGCGGTCTCACCTTCCGCACCGACGACGGCCGATTCCTCAAGTGGGGCCCGCGGCACCGGGAGGCGACGATGCGCGCGGAGGCGGAGCGGATGTGCTGGGCGCGCGTCTGGACGCTGGTGCCGCAGGTCCTGGATCAGGGCGAGGATCGCACGCACGAATGGCTCGTGACGGCATCGATCGCGGGCCGCAGCGCCGTGGATCCGTCCTGGATCGCACGGCCCGAGATCGCCGTGCGTGCGGTCGGATCGGCGCTGCGCCGGCTGCACGACGCCCTGCCCGCCGACGAATGCCCGTGGAGTTGGAGCGTCGAGGACCGGATCGCGAACGCCGCAGAGCGCGGGATCGTCGTGCCGGAGAGCCTGCACACGGCGCCGCCGATCGACCGCCTCGTCGTCTGCCACGGCGACGCCTGCGTGCCGAACACCCTGCTCGACGACGCCGGTCGCGGCATCGCGCACGTCGACCTCGGCGCGCTCGGAACCGCCGACCGCTGGGCCGACATCGCGGTCGCCTCGATGAGCACCGAGTGGAACTACGGTCCCGGATACGAGGACCTCCTCATCGAGGCGTACGGAGTGGATCCGGATCGCGAGCGCCTCGCCTACTACCGCGACCTCTGGGACGCGACCTGAGGCGTCGGTGACGCGGCTCGCCTGCAACGCGGCGTCGCCGGTTCGGACGCGGGCTCGCCGGCCCTGGCTCCCCCATCTCCGAGTCGTCCCCGTCAGCGGACGCTTTGGCGTGCGCTCGCAGGGACGACTCGGATTCTGGCTCCCCCCATCTCCGAGTCGTCCCTGTCAGGGGACGCTATGGCGTGCGCTCGTGGGGACGACTCGGAGATGGGGCGGACCTAACCGGAGCGACCTTGGCGCGGGCGGCGGCTCTGGCGGGAATCGCGGACGGCGAGGATCCTGAGAGGACGCACTGACATCGGGAGGTGGTCATGAATGGGTCCGGGAGAGGCGAGGCGGCGCGCTCAGGCATCGCTGCCCTGGTCGCGATCGCACTGGCCGCCTTCGCGCTGACGGCGTGCGCGCCGACGACCGCCCCGACCGTGACGAGAACGCCGACGGGACCCGTCGCGTCCGCGCAGCCCCCGTCGCCCTCGTCCTCGTCCTCGTCTTCGGCGCCGACTTCGGTGCCGGACTCGCCGTCCGTTCTGGTGACGGGGCTCGTCGCGCCCTGGTCGATCGTGCCGATCGGATCGGGGGCGCTCATCTCGCAGCGGGACGACGGGCGCGTGCTCGAGTGGACCCCGGCCGGCGGAGTGCACGACGTCGGCACGGTCCCCGACGTGGTCTCCGGGGGCGAGGCAGGACTCAACGGGCTCGCGATCCACGACGATGGCGGAACGCGCTGGCTCTACGCGTATCACGCGACCGCCGCCGACAACCGCGTCGTGCGGCTGCATCTCACCGGCGATCCGGGTGCGCTGCGGTTCGATCCGGCGAGCGCGCAAGTCGTGTTCGCCGGCATCCCCCGGGCGGGGAACCACGACGGCGGGCGGATCGCGTTCGGCCCGGACGGGATGCTCTACGTCGGGACCGGCGACGCCGGGCAGCGCGATCGCGCGCGGGATCGCGACTACCTCGGCGGCAAGATCCTGCGGCTCACGCCCACGGGCCGGGCCGCGCCGGGCAATCCGTTCGGCACCGCGGTGTACAGCCTCGGGCACCGCAACGTGCAGGGGCTGGCGTGGGACAACGCGGGCACGCTGTGGGCGAGCGAGTTCGGGCAGGACACCTGGGACGAGCTGAACCGCATCCAGCCCGGCGGCGACTACGGCTGGCCCGACCACGAAGGCCGCGCCGGCGCCGCCGACGCGATCGATCCGGTCGTGACCTGGCGTCCGTCGGAGGCCAGCCCGAGCGGCATCGCGATCGTCGATGACGTCGTCTACGTCGCCGGCCTGCGCGGCGAGAGGCTGTGGACGCTCGACACGAGGTCACCGGATCCGCAGCCGCAGGCCGCGTATACCGGCGAGTTCGGCCGCCTGCGCGACGTCGTGGCGGCCCCGAACGGCGCACTCTGGGTGCTCACGAACAACACCGACGGCCGAGGCTCCCCCGGCGATGCCGACGATCGCCTGCTGCAGCTCCCCCCTCGCCGCTGATGCCCCCGCCCGTCTTTCTCCCTACTTCCGAGTCGTCCCCATGAGCGGACCCTATGGCGTGCGCTCATGGGACGACCCCCGCTCCTGGCTGCACCTGTTTCGAGTCGTCCCCGTCAGCGGACCATGTGGCGTGCGCTCACAGGGACGACTCGGAGGTGAGGCGGTACCCGACCGGGGCCCGGACGCGGGCGGGGTCACTCGGAGCGGCGGCGGGCGTACTCCGCGTCGGTGACGTGTTCCTTCCAGATCGTCGTGGTGGCGGGATCGTCGCCGGCCTCGAGCATTGCCAGGTGCTCCATGAAGCAGCCCGCTGTGGCGCCGTGCCAGTGGTCCTGGCCGGGCGGGGTGTAGAGCGTCTGCCCGGGATGCAGCTCGACGACATTTCCGTCCCGATCGCCCACGAGAGCGACGCCGCTCGTCACGCGGAGGAACTGCCCTCGAGCGTGCGAATGCCAGGCCGTGCGGGCGCCGGGTGCGAACCGCACCAGGGCGACCGTCATGCGCTGATCGGCCTCATGCGGCGCGGCGATGCGATCGAGCCAGACGTCACCGTGGAACTGCTCCGGCGGGTTCTTGACCGTGGGCACGGCGGATTCGATGTTCATGCCACATCCTCCTCTGTTGTTTCTTTCACTTCCGGGTCGTCCCCATCAGCGGACTCTATGGCGTGCGCTCATGGGGACGACCGAGATCTGGTCTGGCCGTACGTCCGGGTCGTCCCCGTCAGCGGACCCCATGGCGTGCGCTCATGGGGACGACCCGGATCCAGGCGGCCCCGGCGAGCCACCCGGATCCAGCGGCCCCGGCGAGCCGGGCGGATCCACCGCTGCACCCGAGACCCCGCCGGATCCAGCCGGATCCACCGGGGCTCAGTCGGTCGTGAGCAGCACCTTGGTGGCGCGGCGCTCGTCCATGGCCCGGTAGCCCTCGGCCGCATCCTCGATCGACAGGGTCAGGTCGAAGACGGCGCCGGGATCGACGCTCCGCTCGAAGATGAGGTCCACGAGCTCCGGCAGGAAGCGGCGCACCGGCGCAGGTCCACCGTGCAGGTGCACGCTCGAGAAGAAGACCTCTGCGCCGTCCAGGGCGACGTCGTGGGAGACGCCCACGAAGCCGACGTGCCCTCCCGCGCGCGTGGCTCGGATCGCCTGCTCCATCGACTCCTGGGTTCCGACCGCCTCGATCGTGGAGTGCGCGCCGAGGCCGCCCGTGAGTTCCTTGATCCGCGCGACACCCTCCTCACCGCGCTCGGTCACGATGTCCGTCGCTCCGAAGCGGCGCGCGAGGGCCTGCCGATCGGCGTGACGGGACATCGCGATGACCCGCTCCGCACCGAGCTGCTTCGCCGCCAGGACGCCCAGCAGCCCGACGGCCCCGTCTCCCACGACGGCGACGGTCTTGCCGGGGCCCGCCTCGGCGGCCACGGCGGCGAACCAGCCTGTGCCGAGAACGTCGGACGCCGCGAGCAGCGAAGGGATGAGGTCGGCGGGCGGCTCCCCCGGCGTCACGACGAGCGTGCCGTCGGCGAGCGGGATCCGCGCGTACTGCGCCTGAGTGCCGACCGAGCCCATCATCACCTGATGCACGCAGCGGGACTGATACCCCGCCGCGCAGATCTCGCAGGTGTTGTCGCTCGCGACGAAGGATCCGACGATGTGATCGCCGGGCCGGATCAGGGCCACCTCGCCGCCGACGGACTCGACGACCCCGATGTACTCGTGACCCATGCGCTGCCCGCCGGCGCGGATCGCCTCGGCCCCGCGGTAGGGCCACAGGTCGGATCCGCAGATGCAGGTGGCGGTGACGCGGATGATCGCGTCGGTCGGCTCGAGGATGACGGGCATCTCGAGCTCTTCGGTCCGGACATCGCCCGGGGCGTGCATGACGACTCCACGCATGTTCGTTCTCCTCAGTGTGCGGTGATGACGGTGGCAGTGGTGGTGGAAGGGCCGCCGGGCCCGGGAGCGGGGGCGCCGCCCCGGCGGGGACGGGCGAGCACCGCGAACGAGACCGCGGCGAGGACCGTCGCGGCCACGGTGACGAGTCCGAGCGGCAGGATGCTGGCGGCGCCCGCGATGCCCACAAGTGGAGCGGCGATACCCCCGAACCCGAAGCGGACCATTCCGAGCAGCGACGACGCCGTGCCCGCGATCTGCGGATACTCCACGAGCGCGAGGGTGGTCGCCGGCGGGGAGGCCGTCGCGACGCCGCTCGCGAGGGCGAAGAGCGAGACGAGCACGACCCACAGCGGCATCGGGGCGATCCCCGCGGCGAGCAGCCCGAGGGCGCCCAGGCCGGTGATCGCGACGCCCACGGTGAGCGTGCCGCGCACGCTCCACTGCTCCGCGGCACGGCCCGCGAAGTAGCCGAAGACCATGAAGCCTGCCGAGTTCGCGCCGAACGCGAGGGCGTACCCCTGCGGCGACAGGCCGTAGATGTCCTGAAGCACGTACGTCGCGCCGGCGAGATAGGCGAACACCGCCGCGTACAGGAAGCCCTGACTCAGTACCGCACCGAGGAAGATCCGGTCGGCCAGCAGCGTACGGAAGTCCTGCAGAGTGCGCCGCAGCCCGCCGACCGTTCGGTCGGCGGCGGGAAGGGTCTCCCCGAAGGCGAGCAGGGTGATCAGCAGGATCGCGGATCCGATCACGGCGAGGAACAGGAACAGCCCGCGCCAGTCGGCGACCGTGCTCAGCGCTCCGCCGAGGAGCGGCCCGACGATCGCGGCGAATCCGCCGACCACCGTGAGACGGCCGTAGAAGCGGATGAGCGCTCCGCCCGCATACACGTCGCGGCCCGCCGCCTGCGCGATGACGATCCCGACGCCCCCGGCCAGGCCCTGCACGAAACGGGCCGCGATCAGCAGGCCGACCGAGGGCGCCGCCGCGCAGAGCAGAGAGGTGCCGATGTAGGCGGCAACCCCGATCAGCAGGATCCCCCGTCGTCCGAAGCGATCCGAGAGGGGGCCTGCGACGAGCTGGCCGAGCGCGAGCCCGATGAGGCACGCGGTCACGGTCAGCTGGGCGATCGAGGTCGCCGCCCCGAGCTCGCGTGTGAGGGCCGGGAGTGCAGGCAGGTAGAGGTCCATCGAGATCGGGCCGAACACGGTGAGCAGGAGCAGCAGCGACGGCAGCAGTCTCGAGACTGTGGGGCGCGCGGCGGATCCGGGATCGGTGCGGTTCATGGGGACCACTCTCCGCTCGATCCTGCGCTGGTGGGAGTCCCTGTCGAGGGGTGTACCGGCAGGGCCTCCCTCCGGTGACGGGATCGGCCTACCCTGCTGTGCATGGACAACAGAGCCGAGGTGCGCGAGTTCCTCATGACCCGCCGCGCCCGTGTCTCCCCCGAGGCCGCCGGGCTGCCCGCGGGCGCGAACCGCCGCGTGGAGGGTCTGCGCCGCAGCGAGGTGGCCGCGCTCGCCGGGGTCAGCGTGGAGTACTACGCGAAGCTCGAACGCGGCGCGATCGCCGGGGCCTCGGCGGCGGTGCTCGACGCGCTCGCCGACGCGCTGCAGCTCGACGACGCCGAGCGCGCCCACCTCCTCGACCTCGCCCGCGCCGCCGACGGCATCCCCACCAGCGGGCGCGCACGGCGGCGGGGAAGCGGCCGACCGACGCCACTGCGTCCGAGTCTGCAATGGGCTTTGTCCTCGATCACCGACGGCGTGGCCTTCGTCCGGGATCCGCGGCAGAACCTGCTCGCCACCAACGCACTCGGGCGGGCGTTCTACTCCCCCGTGATCGGCGACGGCGGGCGCACGCCGAACCTCGCCCGCTTCCAGTTCCTGGATCCGGCCGCCCGCGACTTCTATCCCGAGTGGGATCTGTTCGCGCACATGTGCGTGGGCGTGATGCGCGCGGAGGCGGGACGGGATCCGCACGACACGGCGCTGCAGGCGCTCGTCGGCGAGCTGTCCACCCGGAGCGAGGTCTTCCGCCGGCTCTGGGCCGAGCACGATGTGCGTCGCCATGGAGCCGGCACCAAGCACTTCCGCCACCCGGTCGTGGGCGACCTGACCCTCGCGTACGAGGAGCTGGCGATCACCGCGGAGCCGGGCAACGTGCTCCTCGTCTACACCGCCGAGCCCGGTTCGCCGTCCGCCGAGGGCCTCACGCTGCTCGCGTCCTGGGCCGCCACGCAGGAGCCCGAGCGCCCGTCGATCTCCGCCGCAGACGCCTGACCCCCACTTCCGCGTCGTCCCCGTGAGCGGACCCTATTGCGTGCGCTCACGGGGACGACTCGGAGATGGGATGGGGACGCCCCTTGGTGTTCCCCCGGTCGTTTGTGGTGCCCCTGGCCGCTTGTGGTTCCCCTGCTTTCGCAGTCGTCCCCGCCAGCGGACTCTACGGCGTGCGCTCACGGGGACGACTCGAAAGTGGGAAACGGAAACGGGAACCGGAGCAGGGTCACACGCGGCAGAGGATCTCGCCGTGCAGGACCGAGAGCCAGCCGTCTTCGCTGGCCGCCCACTCGCGCCAGCCGTTGCTGACGCGCTGCAGGTCGTCGGGGGTCGCCGCTCCCGATTCCAGGAGCTGGGGCGCGATCGCGGAGTCGAGGATCCGGTCCGCCCACATGCCGCCCCACCAGGCGCGGTCCTCGGCGTTCGCGTAGCACCAGGTGCTCGAGGAGGCCACGACGTCGGTGAGCCCCGCCGCGTGCGCCCACGACAGCAGCACCCGGCCCGCGTCCGGCTCGCCGCCATTCGCGCGGGCCGCGACGTAATAGAGGTCGAGCCAGGTGTCCAGCGCCGGCAGGGCGGGCCACCACCGGAAGCCGCCGTAGTCGCTGTCGCGCACCGCGATGATCCCCCCGGGCCTGGTCACCCTGGTCAGCTCCCGCAGGGCCTGGACCGGATCCGCGACGTGCTGCAGCACCTGGTGCGCGTGCGTCACGTCGAAGCTGTCGTCCGGGAAGTCCAGGGCGTGCACGTCGGCAACGCGGAACTCGATGTTCGTCACGCCGCGTTCGGCCGCCGTGGTGCGGCTGAGCCGCAGCTCCTCCGCGCCGATCTCCGTGGCGACGACCTCGGCGACCAGTCCGGCGAGATCCGCGGTGATCGTGCCGGGCCCGGCACCCACGTCGAGCAGGCGATCCGTCGGACGCAGGTGCGGGAGCAGGTGCGCGGCCGAGTTCTGCGCAGTGCGCCAGCGGTGCGATCGCAGCACCGAATCGTGGTGTCCGTGGGTGTATGCGGCCATCGGGTCTCCTCTGTTCCAGGGGGCTTCGATCCCCAGCGTTCCGGTTCGGCGCACCGCGCGGAAGACCGTAGTCTTCCTAGGAGCGCCGCACCCTCGTTCGGCGGCGCTCGCTGATGCGGAGGATCCAGGAGGCCGCGGATGTCGAACGCACTCGGAGATTTCCTCCGCGCCCGGCGCACCGACGCCCGGCTGCAGACGGAGGCGCCCCGACCGGGCGCTCGCCGCCGCACCACGGGCCTGCGCCGCGAGGAGGTCGCGACCTCCGCCGGCATCAGCGCCGACTACTACACGCGCCTCGAGCAGGGACGCGAGACGCACCCCAGCGACGCCGTGCTCGACGCCCTCGCCCGCGCGCTCCGGCTCGACCAAGACGCCACCCATCACTTGCACAGGCTGCGCGACGCCCACCCCGGTGCCGCACGCCCCGAGCCCGCGGATCCGCCCGCCGCCGACGCCACTCTGGTGGCCCGCATGACGATGCTGGTCGACGCCGTGCGTCCCAATCCGGCCTACGTCCTGGACCGGCTCAGCACGGTCGTCGCAGCGAACCCCGAGGGGCTCGCACTGCACGAGGGACTCGCCGATCTCCCGCCCGCGCAACGCAACACGTGCCGCTCCCTGCTGCTCGATCCGCGCGCCCGGGAGACGTTCGTGGAGTGGGAGGAACTGGCCCGCGGCGCCGTCGCGCACCTCCGCGCCGCCAACGTGGACGATCTGCAGGATCCGCAGCTCTCCGCCCTCGTCGAGGAGCTGAGCGCGCAGAGCCCGCTTTTCCGGACCTGGTGGAGCGGCCATCTCGTGCAGCGCCGTCGCGGCGACATCACACACGTGCGCTCGGCCGACGGCGCCGTCGCCGCCCGCCGCTACGAGGTGCTGCACCTCCCCGAGGACGGCGTGCGGATGACCCTCTGGCTCCCCGCCGTCTGAAGACCCGCTCCCCCCTGGGTCGTTGAGCGAGCGAAGCGAGACCCTGGGTCGTTGAGCGAGCGAAGCGAGACCCGGGGTCGTTGAGCGAGCGAAGCGAGACGAAACGCGGTGCGCTCGCGGATCGAGTCCGCCGGCGCACCGCGTTTCGTCTCAGTCGCCTTCGGCGTCTTCGCTCAACGACCCCGGCAGGAAGCCGCCTTCGGCGTCTTCGCTCAACGACCCGGCAGCAAGGGAACCGGATCCTCGACGCCCGCCTCCGCGGACGCCGTCGCTCGCGCCCCACGGCGCAGCCCGCCGGGCCACCAGATCCGATCGCCGAGGAGGGCGAAGATCGCGGGCACGATCACGGTGCGCACCACGAGCGTGTCCACGATCACGCCGACGCCGACGATCAGGCCGAGCTGGCCCAGGGTCACCAGGGGCAGCACGCCGAGCGCGGCGAAGACCGCGGCCAGCACAATGCCCGCACTCGTGATCACGCCGCCGGTGTGCGCGATCGCCTCGACCATCCCCGCCCTCGTGCCGTGTGACGCGGCCTCGGCACGGGCGCGGTGCACGAGGAAGATCGTGTAGTCGATGCCCAGTGCGACCAGGAACAGGAACGCGAGCAGCGGCACCTGCAGGTCGAGCGCGTGCTGACCGAACAGCACCCGGCTCAGCCACGCACCCGCACCGATCGCGGCGAGCGCGCTGGCGAGGTTCACGACGAGCAGCAGCACGGGGGCCACGACCGAGCGCAGCAGGATCAGCAGCACCAGGAAGCTGACCAGCAGCACTAGGGGCGCGATGAGCAGCAGGTCCTGCTGGTTGCCGGTGCGGGCGTCGACGTCCGTCGCGACCGCCCCGCCGACGAGCGCGTGCGCATCCGGCACGGCGCGCACCGCGTCGCGCAGCTCGGTGATCTGGTTCAGGCTCTTCTCGGTGCTCGGGGCGTAGTCGCTGGTAACCATGATCTTCGTGAGGGCGCCGTCCTCGGTCGTGCCGACCGGCTGCACGCGCACAACGCCTTCGACGTCCTCCGCCGCTGCGACCACGTCCCGTGCCTGCGCCGAATCGGCGACCACGAGGATCGGCTGCGCCTCGCCCGCAGGGAAGTGCGCTGAGAAGACCTCGAGCCCCGCCGCCGACTCCGAGGGCACCCGGAACTTCTCCACCTGGTCGAGCCCGACCGAGGTGCCGAACAGGCCCGCGGCCATCACCGCCAGCAGCGCGCCGCCCGCGAGCAGCGCCATGAACGGGCGCTTCACGACACCGCCGGCGATCCCGCGCCACACCCGTCCCTGCCTGCGCTGCTCACCGGGACGCGGCACGAACGGCCAGAACACCTTCGGCCCGCACACCGCGAGCAGCGGCGGCAGCAGGAACAGGACGGAGGCGAGTGCGATCAGCAGGCCGATCGCCGAGGAGATCCCGAACCCGTGCGTCCCGGGGATCACGGCCAGCACGAGCGTGAGGAGCGCGAGCACCACGGTGACGTTCGAGGCGACGATCGCAGGCGCCGTCTTGCGCCAGGCGGTGCTGAGCGCGCGACGGTGATCGGTCTCCTGCTGCAGCTCTTCGCGGTAGCGCGAGATCAGGAGCAGGGCGTAGTTCGTGCCGGCGCCGAACACCAGCACGCTGATGACGCCCGCGTCGAACTGCAGGCCCCATGCGGATCCGGCCGCCGCGGTCATCCGGCCCGCGAGTCCGTCCGCGAGCGCGACGACCACGAGCGGGATCAGCCACAGGATCGGCGAGCGATAAGTCAGGATGAGCAGGATCGCGACGATGAGGATCGTGACGATCAACAGCGTGAAGTCGGCGCCCTCGAACGATGACGCGATGTCGGCGCCGAAAGCGGGACCTCCGGTGACCTGCAGCGTGAGGCCGTCCGGTGCGTGCGCGGCGACATCCGAGCGCAGCGCGGCGATCGCCTTCGCGTTCTCGGCGTTCGCGTCCGAGGCGGTGATCGGGGTGATGATCACCGCGGCCTTCTCGTCATCGCTGACCACGGGTCCCGACGGGTCCGCCGCCGCGCGGGCGTCCAGCACCGGGACCAGATCCTTCAGCCCCGCCAGATCCGCCTCGGACAGCGCCGCGCCGTCCTCCCGCGACGCCACGACGAGCACCGACTGCCGGTCGGCGTTCGGGAAGGTCTTCAGGAGCTCGGAGACCCTGGTCGACTCCGATGCGGCGGGCGCCTGCGCGTTGCCGCCGGGAGCCTTGGCCGAGCCGAAGGCGCCGAACAGGAGGACCATGAGGAGAAGGACGAGCCCGAGCGAGATCCATGCGCCGCGGCGCGAGGTCAGAGCATCGGAGAGGCGCGAGCGCGCGACGGAATCTGCCATGCCTCCAGTCCACCCGCGTGCACGCCGCGTGCCATCGTGCACAAGGTTGATCGAAAGATCGATCGAAGGGACGAGACCGGATCCCGCCGCTCCGGGGCCGTCGAGCGAGCGAAGCGACGCCCTTCGTCTCGTCGCTGCGCTCCTCGCTCAGGGACCGGTCCGTGGATCGGTCCCTGAGCGAGCCGAAGGCGAGACGAAGGGCGGCCCGGCTCGCTCAACGGCCTCCAGGGAGGAGACCGCGTTCGTGGTGCCGGGCGCCCCGAGATCTCGGGGCGCCCGGGGTAAAGGGGCCGGTCAGTACCGCAGGCCGTGACCGAACCGGAACGTGGGGTTCTCGGTGTCGAATGCCACGTCGGTGCGGCTCGCGGCGACGGCAGCGTCCGAGCGGGGCAGGTCGAAGGGCAGCGCGCCCTGCGGCCCGCGCTCGCCGAACAGCACCCGGAGCACGGCCTCGTCCGAGGCGCCGTAGTCCGCGAGCACGGCGTGCGCCGCCTCCTCGAGACCGCCGAGCACGGCGGGACGGTCGAGGTAGATGTCGATCACCGTCGGCACCGCCACAGCGATCGCCGCCAGGCGGGCGTGCTCCTCGGCCGGGAACTCCAGGGATCCGGAGTGGAACAGGTCGCTGAACCCGCCGCGGTCGCGGTCCTCGAAGGGAGCCTTGATGCGCAGGATCGCGACATCGGCCTCTTCGGGGCTCTCGACGACGGTCGCGTACGCGGCGAGCGCCTCGGCGGCCACGCCCTCGGCGTACACCTTCACGCCACGCGCGAGCGGCAAGATCGGAGATCCTCCGTCGATGGCGTCGTTCGTGAGCAGCGTGAGCGAGTCGCTCTGCGCGTCCAGCCCCTCGGCGACGAAGTCGGGACGCCCGACGACGGACTCCGCGCTCTCCTCGTCCACGAACGGGTTCTCGAACAGTCCGAGCCGGAACTTCTCGCGCAGCAGCCGCCGCACCGACACGTCCAGACGATCCTCCGAGACCTCGCCGCGCTCGACGAGTCCGAGGAGCTCCTCGGTGCACAGTTCGCCGCCGAACTGGTCGATGCCCGCGTCGAGGGCCTTGACCATGCGCTGCGGCCGAGTGAGGTCCTCGACGCCCCACGCGCGGGCGGGCATGTCGGCGCCGAACACGACGACGTCGGTGAGCAGGCCCCAGTCGGTGCAGACGATGCCCTCGAAGCCGAGCTCATCGCGCAGCAGATCCGTGAGCACGCCCTTGTTGAAGCCGAAGCCGACCTCTTCCCAGTCGGTGCCGACGGGCTGGCCGTAGTACGGCATCATCTGGGTGGCGCCGGCGCCGATCGCCGCGATGAACGGACGCAGGTGGTAGTCCCGCGCGTCACCCGGGTAGACCTGCTCCTTGCCCCAGGCGAAGTGCGGGTCCTCGCCGTCGAGCTGCGGACCGCCGCCCGGGAAGTGCTTGACCATCGTCGCGACCGAGTCCGGCCCGAGCTCCTCGCCCTGGAAGCCGCGGATGTAGCCGACCACGAGGCGCGAGGTGAGATCCGCGTCCTCGCCGAACGTACCCGCGATCCGCGACCAGCGCGGCTCGGTGGCGAGGTCGATCTGCGGGTGCAGCGCGACGCGCAGGCCGACCGCGAGATATTCCTGCCGCGCGATGTCGGCGAAGCGCTCGAGGCGCTCCGGGGATCCGAGGGCCGCGAAGCCGAGCGTCTCCGGCCACTGCGAGAACGGACCCGCCATGAGCGAGGTGAGCGGGTTGTCGCTGAACGAATGCCTCGGGTCGGTCGAGAGCGTGATCGGGATGCCGAGCGGGGTGTCCAGCGCCATCCGCTGCAGGGCGTTGTGCCAGGCCGCGAACTCGCGGCCTCCCGGTGCGGCGCCGAGCAGGTTGAAGTGGCTCATCCGGCGCTTGCGCACCATCGACGAGATCGAGGGAAGCCCGAAGGTGGGATTGCCCTCGTCGAGCTCGGCGAAGGCCGCCATGGTGTGGAACAGCATCCCGACCTTGTCGGCGAGCTCCATCCGGCCGAGCAGATCCTCGACGCGCTCGTCGATCGGCAGGGAGGCGTCGCGGTAGGGCAGCACGGCCTCGTTCACGATGTCCGTCATTTCTCTCGTTCCTTACTTCGTGGCCTTGATGAACCAGACGCAGATCGCGCCGAGGATGCTGAGCACGATGCCGATCGGGAACAGCGCTGCGTAGCCGAACGCCAGCACGATTGCGCCGGCGATGCCGGGCGCGAAGGTCTGCGGGAGGGTGGCGGCGATGTTGACCACGCCGAGGTCCTTCGCGAAGTTCTTCGCCGACGGAAGCACCTGGCTCATGAGAGCCGTGTCGACGGCCTGGAACATGCCGAATCCGAACCCGATGATCGCCGTCATGATCAGCCAGGAGGTGAAGTTCGGCCACAACCAGGGCAGCGCCAGGGCGACGCCCATCACCACCGAGGACCCGAACACGAAGGGCTTGCGGCGCCCCACCTTGTCGGAGAGCGGTCCGGAGATGATCGTCGCGACGATCGTGCCGACGAGTCCGATGATCCCCAGGAGCGGGATGACCGTGTTGGGTTCCTTCACGCCGAGGTAGTCACTAAGGATGTAGAGCTGGTATCCCGTGACTCCGAAGTACCCGGTGTAGAGCAGCAGCCGGCCGGTGAAGGCCCAGAAGAAGTCGGGATGCCTGATCGGGTTGACCCAGAACGTGCTGATGAAGTCGCTGAAGCGGAACGGCTCGCGGGCGAAGTTCGTGCTGGGGTGATCCGGATTGAAGACGACGAACAGGGCCAACACGATGAGGGCGAACACTGCGAAGAAGATGTAGCCGGCGACCATGCTGTTGAACAGGAGAGAGCCGACGACTTGTCCACCGAGGGCGCCAGCCATGAGCCCGATGCCGGAAAGCGCGGCGAAGGTGCCTCGCCGCGAGACCGGAACCCGGTCAGGCAGCACGGCGCTCAGCGGCCCCTGAGCGATGTTGTAGCCCACCTGCACGAGGCACCAGGCGATGAGGATGCCGACGAAGGAGTTCGCGAACGCGAGCCCCGTCAGCGCGAGTCCTCCAGCGATTGCGCCGACCAGGATCCACGGCGCGCGGCGCCCGTACTTCGACCGGGTGCGGTCGGAGATCTGTCCCGCGATGGGCTGCGCGACCAGCGCACACAGCGCGCCGACCGTGGCGATGATCGCGAAGGTCGCGACCTTCTGCTTGGGATCCGGGTAGAGCAGCTCGATCTGGTGCGGCAGCAGGATCCCCGGCACCGCGCCCCAGATCACGAAGATCGCGAAGTTCGCGGGGATGATCCAGCCGAGGAGGCGCCGCACGCCCTTGATCGGCGCGGGCGGGTCGTCCTCGCCGGAGGCGGTGGCCACGAACGTGGTCTCGGTGATGGGCGGACGCAGCTCTTCGGGGGCGTCTGAAGAAGTCGACGACATTGTCAGTCCTTGGTTCGGGGTGGGACTTCGGGTTCGGGTCGTACTCACCGGATCCGACAGGGCTGGTCCTTGCCCTGCTCATCCGGTAGACGCACGCTAGCATGAAAACCGGCACAAGTGTAGGTTTTTGTTCCGGAGGCCCCTCCTCCTCCGATCCGGACCGTGCAGAACCCCGCACGACGCCCGCCGACGCATACGATGGGACACCGATGACGACCGAACGCGGATACACGACGGGCCGCGCCCGGCGGGAGCGGATCATCGCGGCTGCGACCGCGCTCTTCGGACGCGTCGGCTTCAACAGCGCCACCATGCTCGAGATCGCGCAGGTCTGCGAGATCTCCCGTGCCGGCCTCGCCCACCACTTCCCCACGAAGGAATCGCTCATGGAGGCGGTGCTGGAGACCAGGGACCTCGAGGATCGCGAGCGGTTCCGGCGCAACGGCTCGCAGGGCCAGGACGGCATCGGGATCCTGCGCGGCATGGTCGATCTCGCCCGCCACAACACCGAGGTGGGCGGCATCATCGCCCTGTACGCCGTGCTGTCCGCCGAGGCGGCCGACCCCTCGCACCCCGCGCACGAGTACTTCGTCCGTCGCTATCAGCGGATCCGCTCCGGCACGGCGAAGGCTCTGCGCGACGCGCGAGCCGCGGGCCACCTCGCCCCGCACGTCGACGAGGACCGCGCCGCCGCCGAGCTCACCGCACTCATGGACGGTCTGCAGCTGCAGTGGCTGCTGGATCCGTCCTCGGTCGACATGGCCGAGACCGTGCGCCGCCGCATCGAGGAACTGCTCGTGGTGCCTCTCGACGTCGCGCCGGTCTCGAGCAGCGAGACTCCCGTCTCAGCGTGAGACACCCTCCTGGCGTGGTGCTTCGCGCTCGAAGTGATGCCTCACGAACCGCGCCCGGCCGTCGACCGACCTCAGCTCCAGACGAACCGGAACGTCCCGAACAGCACCGCGGCGGCGATCGACAGCGCCATGATCGCCGCGCCTCCGGCGAGCGCGATCGCGTCGCGCCCGGACAGCCGGGACGGACGCGACCAGGTGCGCGGGATGTCGGATCCGAATCCGCGCGCCTCCATCGCGAGGGCGAGCTTGGTGCCGCGTCGCACGGCGAACACGAGCAGCACGAACGACATCGTGAAGAAGCGTCGCAACGCGCCGCGGTCGCCCACCCCGCGCGCCCGGCGGGCGAGCGACATGGTGCGCCAGTCGTCCATGAACAGCCCGAGCATCCGGGTGCCCGCCAGCACGCCCAGCACGAAGCGGCTGGGCAGGCGCGCGACCTGGGCGAGGGCGTCGGCGAGCTCGGTCGGATCCGTGCGGGCGAACAGGAGGATCGTCGGCAGCCCCAGCGCCACGACGCGGATCGACACGGCGATCGCGAGCTGGATCGATGCCTCGCTGATGTGCGCGAACCCGAAACTGAAGAACACTTGGCCGCCCGGAGCCGCGTAGAGCAGCATGCTCACGCCGGCCACCGGCGCGATCACCAGCAGCAGCGCGAGCCGGCGCAGCACGGAGCCGAGCCGGAGTCCGGTGAGCGGGATGCACAGCAGCTGCAGCCCGATCGCGACGAGTCCGCTCGTGACGTCGATCGACGCGAACAGCGGCACCGAAAGCAGCAGCGCCAGCACGATCCGGGTGACCGGGTTGACCCCGTCGATCCAGGCCGCGCCCGCTTTCGAAGCGCCCGAACGGCTGCTTTCGGCCGGCATATCGAGCGTTTTGCGCGCTTCGAAACCCGTGCTCATGCGGCCAGCTCGATCCGGTGGCCGCCGAGGTGACGGATCACGTCGTCGTCGTGCGTGACGGCGACGACGGCCGTGCCGCGGGCGATCTCCTCCTGCAGCAGGCTCACGATGCCGATCCAGCCGCGGCGGTCCTGCCCGAAGGTGGGCTCGTCGAGCACGATCACCGCGGGCGCGGCGGCGAGCACGGTCGCGACCGAGAGCCGGCGTTTCTGCCCGCCCGACAGCGTGAAGGGGTTCGCGGCGGCGAGCGCGGTCAGCCCGAGCCGCTCCAGCAGTGCGTCCACGACGGCGTCGATCCGGTCCTTGTCCCAGCCGAGCGCGCGCGGCCCGACCGCGAGCTCGTCGCGCACGGTCTGCATGAGGAACTGGTGCTCGGGATCCTGGAACACCATCCCGATGCGCGTGAGCAACTCTCGCGACGTCCAGCGGATCGGATCCCGGCCGCGTCGCCCCCGGAGACTCTCCGCCGCCTGAACGGTGCCGTCGAGCGCGTCGAGGAGTCCCGCGAGCGTGAGCGCGAGCGTGGACTTGCCCGCGCCGTTCGGACCGACGATCAGCGTCGCCGCGCCATCCGGCACCGCGAGGTCGAGCCCGCGCTGCACGGCATGACGGCGATCCCTGGTGACGGCAAGAGCGCGGGCCGAGAGGATCGCATCGACGGGATCTGCCGCCGGACGCACCGGCAGCGTCGGCAGGCCCACCGGGTGGCCCGGCACCCACACGCCTGCTTCCGCGAGGGCGTCGCCGTGCACCAGGAACACCTCGTCCGGGGGGCCGTCGGCGAGGAGGCCGCCGTCAGCGCCGACGACGATCACCCTGGTCATCAGATCCGCCCACACCGCGGTGCGGTGCTCGATGACCACGAGCGTGGCGCCGGTCGCGGCCACGACGCGCTCGACGCTCGCGCGGATCTCCCGCACGCCGTCGGGGTCGAGGTTGGCCGTCGGCTCATCCAGCAGCAGCAGCCCCGGCTGCATGGCGAGAGCGCCCGCGAGCGCGAGCCGCTGCTTCTGGCCGCCCGAGAGCGCCGCCGTGGGACGGTCCAGCGGCACATCGAGACCGACGGCGCCGAGCGCCTCGGCGACGCGCGCGGGGATGTGCTCCGCGGGCACGCCGAGGTTCTCGCAGCCGAAGGCGACGTCGTCGCCGACCCTGCTCAGCACGACGCCGGCGTCCGGATCCTGCAGGACCAGACCGATCCTGCCCCGCTGGCTCTCCGGATCGGATCCGTCGACCTGCAGGGATCCGCGGCTCTCACCCTCGTCGGCGTCGCCGAGCAGCCCCGCCATGCCGGTCAGGAGGGTCGACTTGCCGGCCCCGGACGCACCGAGCAGGAGCACCCGTTCCCCCGGCTCGATCGTGAACGTCACGTCGCTGACCGCGGGCAGGCGGCGGCCGGCGTAACGCCAGCCCCACCCGTCCGCGACGACGCGAGCGGCACCCGCGGTCATGTCAGACCTCGCGGCGGAGCTCGCGTCCGGCGGCGAAGCGGCTGAGAGCGCCGGTCGCGGCGAGGGCGCGCACGAGCAGCCAGCCGAGGACGCCGGCCAGCAGCGCGCCCGAGACGACGAGGGCGCCGAGGTAGATCGTGTTGAACTCGACGGACTTCAGGATGTTCGGGGAGCTGCCGTAGAACAGCTCGAACAACCACGCGCCCGCGGCCGCTCCGACGCCGGCGAGCGCGGCGACGGGCAGCGAGAACCGGCGGTACAGGAAGATCGCGAAGATCAGCTCGGCCCCGAGTCCCTGCGCGATGCCCTCGAGCACCGTGGAGACGCCCCAGATGTTGCCGATCAGCATCGACACGATCGCCGCCACGACCTCGACGACGAGCGCGGCGCCGGGCTTGCGGATCACGAGCCCGCCGACCACGCCGCCGAGCAGCCAGATCCCGACGGCGATGCCGCCGAGGCCGGGAGTGAGGCCGTCGGCCGCGGTGAACCAGGCGTAGCCGATCGTGTTCCAGACCCAGAAGACCAGGCCGATCGCGACGCCGAGCACGGCGGCCACGACGATATCGACGACGCGCCAGTTCAGGCGGCGTGCGACCACCCCGCTGGTGTTCACGTTCTGTGCGGTTGCAGATGCATGCATGAGAAATGCTCCTCCCTGCGCCGGCATGATCCGGATCAGGTTCGACGGTCGAAGCGCGATTCGCTCCCTCTCAGCCCGGCTCGCCGGACTCCCGTGGTGATCCGCCCATCCTAGCCCCGCTGGGGCGCACCGGCGACCGCCTCGTCACACGGCGTGACGCGAGAACGCCCGCGATACCCGCCGTTGACAGGGCCGCCAGATACGGTAGGGGGGTGAACAATGACGACGGTCCGGGGGCCGCCCAGGTCGATCCGGAGATCGCCGACGCCGACGCACCCGCTGCCGACGCCTCCCGCACGGCCATCGACGAGCCCGCACCGGAACCCGCAGCGCTGTTCCCGGACGCCCCGGAGCCGACCGCACCCGCGCCGCTGTTCCCCCCGCGCGAGGCCCCTGTGGCTGAGCCGCTGTTCCCCGCGCCGGACTCCCCCGCCTCCGCACCGCTTTTCGGAGGCACGACGGATCCGGACCCGTCGGCATCGAAAGTCGTCGACCAGGACCCGGCGATCACGAGCGCGACGGCGTCCGAGGCCACCGCCGCCGCCTCGATGACCTCCGCGACTCCTGCCGCCGGCGCGGCCCTGACAGCCTCCCAGACGTCTGCCACCGGCGAGGCCCCGGCGATCTCGGCGACGGATCCGGCCCCGGTCGAGCCCTCGGACACCCCGGCAGACGCCGCCCATGTCGCGGCCGCAGCCCCCGTCGTCGCGGCGACTGCGCAGGCCTCTGCCCCCGTTGCGACCCCCGCTTCCGGTCCCGCCACCAGGGCGCGCACGAACCGGCCGCTGCCCTCGGCGTCGCTCGTCCGAGGCCCCGACCGCACCCCGACCGCCGCGCTCGCCTGGGTGGACGTGGCCCGGGTCGGCGCTGGCAATGCGGCCGCTGCTGCGGCGTCGTCCCGCGCGCTGCTGGACGACGCCCCGCACCGCACCCTCGCCCGGCCAGGAGTGCTGCTGCCGCTGGGCGGGGTGCTCGCCGTCGTCATCGCGTACGGCGCCGCGACCGCGCTCTGGCCGCTCAATGCCGTGCAGCCCGTCGCAGCCCCCGTCGCCTTCAAGCCCCCGGCCGCCCCTGCCGCCGCTGCGGCATGGCCCGCCATCGGCAGCGCCGCCGTGGGCGTCGCCGGCATCGGCACCGTCGCCTCGGCGGAGCAGCACGCTCCGATGGCGAGCATCACGAAGCTCGTGACGGTGCTCGCCTCACTCGACAAGATGCCGCTCAAGGCCGGCGAGCAGGGTCCGTCCTTCGCGTTCACGCAGGCCGACAGCGACGACTACTGGGACTACCTCCGTCAGGATCAGTCCGCGCTCGACGTGCCGGTGGGCGGATCCCTCACGCAGTACCAGCTGTATGAGGGGATCCTGCTCGGTTCGGCGAACAACTACGCCGACCGCCTCGCTCGCGAAGTCTGGGGCTCGGACGAGAACTATGCGGCCGCCGCGAATCAGTGGCTGAGCCAGCACGACCTCGCCGACATCACCGTCGTGACCCCTTCCGGCTTCGACTTCGGCAACGTCTCGACCCCCCGCGCGCTCATCCAGCTCGGGGAGATCGCCGAGAAGAACCCCGTGATCGCCGGGATCGTGAAGCAGAAGAGCGTCGAGCTGCCCGGCGCCGGTGTCGTCAAGAACACCAATGGCCTCATCGACGACGCCGGCATCGTGGGCATCAAGACCGGCACGATCGGCGACGGCGCCGACACCCGGTACAACCTGCTCTCGGCCAAGGACGTCACGGACGGGGACGCCACCGTGCGGATCTACGTCGCCGCGCTCGGTCAGGACAGCGACGCGGGTCGGGTCGATGCCTCGCGTGCTCTGTACGCAGGTCTCGAAGCAGCCCTGAAGGACCAGCCGCAGACGGTGGACAAGGGCGCGACGCTCGGCACGGTCGACACGGCGTGGGGCGAGACCACCCAGGTGGTGGCCGCCGACAGCGCCCGGGTCGTGCTGTGGAACGGCGCCTCTGCGACGGCGACCACCAAGTTCTCGCTCGGGAACGACTGGAAGGCCGGCGAGAAGGCGGGCACGCTCAGCCTCAAGGGCCCGCTGGACTCCGCCTCGGTGCCCCTGGAGCTGCGCACCACCCTGCACGGCCCGAGCTTCTGGTGGCGCCTCACGCACCCCCTCGAGCTGTTCGGCCTGACGAAGTAGAACCGGATCCGGCCCGACCGCCTCCGCTCAGGTCGCACTTTCTGCCGCTATTGCGGCCCCGGAAGAGCAACTATCGCGACCTGAACGACGCCCCTAGGCGCCGGGTAGGCCGGCCTCACCCGGCCATGCCACGAGAAAGCGCCGTCGCCCTGAGAACAGGACGACGGCGCTCACGTCGGTGCGGACCAGGTCAGACCCTGTCGTCCTCGATCTCCCACGAGGCGCTCTCCGGCGACTCGGCCGACTCGATGACGCGCTCGGCGACGGCGACCGGGGCGGTCCCCGCACCGATCGCAGCGGCGGCACCGGCCTCGACCTCGGACGCGACGGATCCGTCCACCGGAACCGTGACGGTCCCGGTGACGAGCGCCTCGTCCGCGTCGGTGTCGCTCGCGGCCTGCTCGAACTGCGACTGGTACAGCCGCCAGTACGCGCCCTGCGCGGCGATGAGCTCCTCGTGATTGCCCTTCTCCACGATGTCGCCGTGCTCCATCACGAGGATGAGGTCGGCGTCGCGGATCGTGGACAGGCGGTGCGCGATCACGAACGAGGTGCGTCCGTGCCGCAGCGCCGCCATCGCGTGCTGCAGCAGCAGCTCGGTGCGGGTGTCGACGGCAGACGTGGCCTCGTCCAGGATGAGGATCGACGGCTGGGCGACGAACGCGCGGGCGATCGTGATCAGCTGGCGTTCACCGGCCGACACGTTCGAGGCGTCCTCGTCGAGCTTCGTCTCATAGCCCTCGGGGAGAGCGTGCACGAAGCGGTCGACGTACGTCGCCTTGGCGGCGTCGATGACTTCGTCATCCGTCGCGGTCGAACGGCCGTAGCGGATGTTCTCCCGGATCGTGCCCGCGAACAGCCACGGATCCTGCAGCACCATGCCCGTGCGCGCGCGCAGGTCGGAACGCTCCATCTGGGCGATGTCCTGCCCGTCGAGAAGGATCCGCCCGCCGCTCAGCTCGTAGAACCGCATGATGAGGTTGACCAGGGTGGTCTTGCCCGCACCGGTCGGGCCGACGATCGCGACCGTCTGGCCGGGCTCCACGCGGAACGACAGATCCGTGATGAGCGGGCGGTCCTCCGTGTAGGAGAACGCGACGTGCTCGAACTCGATGACGCCGTTGCCGTCGGTGACGGTGGGTGCGTCCTCGGCGTCGGGATCCTGCTCCTCCGCGTCCAGCAGCTCGAACACGCGCTCGGCCGAAGCGGTGCCGGACTGCACGACCGCCGCCATTCCGCCCAGCTCGCTGAGCGGCTGGGTGAATTGCTGGGAGTACTGGATGAACGCCTGCACGTCTCCGAGGCGGAGCTGGCCGCTCGCGACCATGAGGCCGCCCAGCACGGCGAGGCCGACGTAGGTCAGGCTGCCGATGAAGGTCATGGCCGGCATCATCAGCCCGGACAGGAACTGGGCCTTGAATGCAGCCTGGTAGAGCTCCTCGTTCTCGACCTGGAACTTGTCCAGAGCGTCCTTCTCGCGACCGAAGACCTTGACCAGAGCGTGGCCGGAGAAGGCCTCCTCGACGCGTGCGTTCAGACGGCCGACCTTCTTCCACTGGATCCCGAACGCCTTCTGCGAACGCGGTCCGATGACGCCGAAGATCACGGCCATGAGTGGCAGCGCCACGAGGGCGACGAGAGCCAGCTGCCACGAGATCGAGAACATCATGACCAGCACGCCGACCACGGTGAGCACCGAGGTGAGAGCGCCCGACAGCGATTGCTGCATGGTCTGCGTGATGTTGTCGATGTCGTTCGTGACGCGGGAGATCAGCTCTCCGCGCTGCACCTTGTCGAAGTACGACAGCGGCAGGCGGTTGATCTTCGCCTCGACGTCCTCACGCAGGCGCCACATCGTGCGCACCATGATGACGTTGATGACGTAGCCCTGGATCCAGCTCAGCAGAGCGGATCCGACGTAGATCGCGAGCACCGCGGTGATCACCCAGCGCAGCTGCTCGAAGTCGATCCCGTCGCCGACCTTGAACGGCCCGAACGCGGCCACCATGTCGGCGAACTGGGTCTGCTTCATCGCGCGCAGCTGCTCGACGACCTGCGCCTGGTCCGTCCCCGCCTGGAACCCGGGGAAGCCGTTCTGCGGCTTGGCGAGCTGGAGCGAGGTGAATCCCTCGTAGATGATGTTCGTCGCGTTGCCGAGCACCTTCGGCGCGGCCACGGCGAGCACGACGCCGAGCGCCCCGAAGATCGAGACCAGCACGAACCACACGGCGCTGGGCTTCAGCAGCCCGATCATGCGCTTGAAGCTCGGACCGAACTGGTTCGCCTTGCCCGGAGCGGGACCGTCGAACATCCCGCCGCCCTGCTGGCGCGCCTTCTCGGCCTGCTCGGCCTCCTCCTTCTCGGCGTCGGTCATCTCGACGGTCGCCGACGCGCCGGCGTACTTCGCCCGACGGGCCTCCATGCGCTCTGCGCGTGCGGCCTTCTTGTCCACGCCCTCGGTCCCTGAGCTTGTCGAAGGGCTCATGCGTCCACCCCCAACTGCGACTCGACGATCTCTCTATAGGTGTCGCTCGTCTCCAGCAGCTGCTCGTGCGTGCCGACGGCGACCATGGTGCCGCCCTCGAGGACGACGATGCGGTCGGCGTCGGTGATGGTCGAGACGCGCTGCGCGACGACGATCTTGGTCACGTGCGGCAGTTCCCGCCACAGCGCCTGGCGCAGCCGGGCGTCGGTGGTGAGGTCGAGCGCCGAGAACGAGTCGTCGAAGACGAGGATCTCAGGCTGGTGGAGGATCGCGCGGGCGATCGCGAGCCGCTGGCGCTGGCCGCCGGACACGTTCGTCCCGCCCTGGGCGATGTTGGAGTCCAGCCCGTCGGGCATCTCCGACACGAAGTCCCTCGCCTGCGCGATGTCGAGCGCGGCCCACAGCTCCTCGTCGGTCGCCTCCTCGCGCCCGTAGCGCAGGTTGGAGGCGATCGTTCCGCTGAACAGGAACGGACGCTGCGGCACGAGTCCGATGCTCTTCCAGAGCACATCGACATCGGCCTGGCGCACGTCCGTGCCGCCGACGGAGGCGGAGCCGCCCGTGACGTCGAACAGTCGGGGGATGAGCGAGATCAGGGTCGTCTTGCCCGCGCCGGTGGATCCGACGATCGCGACGGTCTCGCCGGGCTCCGCCGCGAAGCTGATCCCGTGCAGCACCGGCGACTCGGCGCCGGGGTAGGTGAAGGAGACGTCGTCGAAGGCCACGGATCCCGGGATCGGGAAGGTCTTCACGCCGTTCTCCGGGCGGGTCATGCTCTGCTCGGCGTCCAGCACCTCGCCGACGCGCTCGGCGGAGACCGCGGCGCGCGGGATCATCATGGCCATGAAGCTGGACATGATGATGCCCATCATGATCTGACCGATGTACTGCATGAACGCGAACAGCGTGCCGACCTCGACCGTGCCGTTGTTCACCTCGATGCCGCCGAACCAGATCACGCCCACGATGGTGACGTTCAGGATCAGCATGAACAGCGGGAAGAGCAGGACGAAGAGTGAACCGACGTTGCGGCCGACGACCATGATGTCGGTGTTGGCGCCGCGGAAGCGCTCCTCCTCGATGCGCTCGCGCACGAACGCGCGCACGACGCGGACGCCGGTGAGCTGCTCGCGCATGATGCGGTTGACGTTGTCGAGCTTGCCCTGGTAGCTGCGGAACAGCGGGACCATGCGGCCGATGATGATGCCGGCGACGATGAGCAGCGCGGGCACCGAGACGGCGATGAGCCAGCTCAGGCCCAGGTTGGTCTGCAGCGCCATGATGATGCCGCCGATCGCGAGCAGCGGGGCGGTGATGAACATCGTCGAGCCCATCATCGCCAGCATCTGCACCTGCTGCACGTCGTTCGTGTTGCGGGTGATCAGCGAGCCGGCGCCGAACTGCGAGACCTCGCGCTCGGAGAATCCGCTCACGCGGGCGAACACGTCGGCGCGGATGTCGCGGCCGAGGCTCATCGCCGCGCGCGCGGCGAAGTAGGTCGCGATGACGGAGGCGATGATCTGGCCGAGCGAGACCGCGAGCATGAGCCCGCCGTGCGACCAGATGTAGGCGGTGTCGGCGTTGGCGACGCCCTTGTCGATGATGTCTGCGTTGAGGCGCGGCAGGTACAGCGAGGCGAAGGCGCTGCCGAACTGGAACACCAGGACGCCGAGCAGCAGCCACTTGTAACGCTTCAGATAGCGGAAGAGGATCTTTCCGAGCACAGGCGGACTTTCCTTGTGGGAGCGGACTTCCCGAGGGGAAGCGGAAGAAGTCGAGAATCGACCACGAATCACCCTGCCACGCGGCACCGACATTCACATCCCCCTTGAGGAGGATCGACTCAGATCTTCGCTGAGGGCGAAACGAATCCCTGCTCGCGCCGAGATTTGCGGATCCGGTTAAGAAACCCGGACACCCTGCGGAACGTTCGCTACGCCCAGAGCGGAACCGGCGGCACGTAGTCGCGCGCCTCGGCGGAGGCATCCGGCGCGAGATCGGCAAGAGTCTGCGGATCCCAGTGCGGATCGCGGTCCTTGTCCACGAGCTGCGCGCGGATGCCCTCCACGAGGTCAGGGTGGTTGTGCACGAACCAGAGAACCCGGCGGTACTCCCCCGCAAGGGCGTCGCGCACGGAGTCCATCCCCCGGGCCTCGCGCACGGCGTCGAGCGTGACCACGAGCGCCGTCGGGGCCAGCGACTCGAGCAGGTCGGCGGTGTCTGCCGGCGTGGGCTCGGGGTCGGCTCCGTCTGCTGCCTCCGGGGCCGGGTCGGCCCGCAGACGGGCCACGATCTCCGGCACGGTGTCGGCGGAGAAGGCCTCGTCGATCCAGCCCTGCTGCGCAGACAGCGGCGAAGGATCCGGCGTCTCGTCGAAGAGCATGACGATCTCGCTCGGCCCGGTCGGATCCGCCCGGTGCGCGAGCGCGTCGCGCAGGGCCTCGAGACGCTCCGACGGGACGTAGAAGTCGGCGAAGCCGGCGTAGAGCGCATCGGATCCGTTCATGGTCCCCGCGGTGAGAGCCAGGAATTCGCCCAGGCGACCTGGCGCGTGGCCGAGCAGCCACGTGCCGCCGACGTCGGGCGTGAAGCCGATCTTCACCTCCGGCATCGCGAGCTGCGATCGCTCCGTGACCACGCGGATCGCGGCATGCCCCGCGACGCCGATGCCGCCGCCCATCGTGATGCCGTCGGCGATCGCGACGACGGTCTTGGGATACTCCGCGATCGCGGCGTTCATCGCATACTCCTCGCGGAAGAACTCCACCGTGTCGGCGCTGCGTCCTGCGGTGATCTGCCGGTGCAGCTCGCGCACGTCGCCGCCCGCGCACAGGCCGCGGTCCCCCGCGCCGTCGATGTAGACGATCTCGATGTCGCTGTCGTCGCGCCAGGCGTCGAGAGCCGCATGCACCGCGCGGATCATCCCGACGTTCAGCGCGTTGAGCGCCCTCGGGCGGTTCAGCGTGATCCAGCCCAGCGCTCCCTCGGTGCGCACGAGCACCTCGGCGTCTGCGGCGGCGGATCCCTGGGCGTCTTCGACGATGCTCACGGATGCCACGTTACCCCGCGCCGTGCTCCGCCCGAGCCGTCGGCGGCCGGACGGACGCAGCGCGCATCCGCCTTCGCGCCGAGGAGGCGAAGGCCCTCGCATTGCGCGGAATGCCCCGGATCAACGAGCGTTTTCAGGTCGCATCCGACAAGATAGAGGGGTACTGCTGTATCTATGAGAGGCCGCGGATGACCGACGGACAAGTGCTCGAGTTCTCGCATGCGACGAAGCGCTTCGGCGTTCTCACCGCTGTCGACGACCTCTCCGCCCGTATCGAGCCGGGGGCGGTGACCGCGTTCCTCGGGCCGAACGGCGCCGGCAAGACGACGTCGCTGCGGATGATGCTCGGCCAGATCCGCCCGACCTCGGGCACCGCGACCATCGGCGGCGTCGCGCACGCCGAGCTGCGCCACCCGCTGCGCACCGTCGGATCCGTGCTCGAGGAGGCCGTCTACCGGCCCCGCCGCACGGCCCCGCGCCAGCTGTCGATCGCCGCGAAGGCGAACGGGATCCCGCTCTCCCGCGTGGACGAGGTGCTCGCCCTCGTGGGCCTGCAGAACGAGACCGAGACGCGCATCGGCGCCTACTCGCTCGGCATGCGGCAGCGCCTCAGCGTCGCCGGCGCCCTGCTCGGCGACCCCGGAGCGCTCGTGCTCGACGAGCCAGCGAACGGCCTCGATCCCGAGGGCATCCGCTGGATGCGCCTGCTCATGCGCCGCCTCGCCGACGAGGGCCGCACTGTGCTGGTCTCGTCGCACGTGCTGAGCGAGATCGAGCAGATCGCCGACAACGTGCTCGTGCTCTCCAAGGGCCGCCTGGTCTATGCGGACAGCATCGGCAAGCTCTCGGATCCGACCACCGGATCGGTCGTCGTCGACGCCGACGACCGCACAGCCCTCGCCACCGCCCTGCAGAACGCCGGGCTGACCTTCGACGTGCTCCGGTCGGGCCTGACCGTGCACAACACCGACGCTGCGGCGGTCGGCGCCGTCGCCGCCTCCGCGGGGCTCGCGCTCACCACGCTGCTGCAGCGCGGACCGAGCCTGGAGGAGGTCTTCCTCGACCTCGTGCACGGCCGTCGCGACCCGCTCACGGGCTCGATCCCGGTCGTCGGCGCTCCCGCGGTCACCGCTGCGGAGCCGGAGGCCGGCGCTGAGCCGGGCGCGACCGAGGCCGGGACTTCGGGCGAGGGCGATCCGGCGGACGCCGAGCACGTTCCGACCGCGGGGCTCTTCGGCGCCGCAGCAGCGGTGCCGGTCGTGGCCGCGGCGGGCGCCGGCGTGGCCGGCCTCTTCGGCGCGGCGGCGGAAGCAGCCCCGGCCGAGGGCACCGTCGCGATTCCGACCACGCGCCGCGAGGCCGCCGAGTTCGCTGCCGCGCAGTCCGCCACGGACGAGGCGGAGGGCGATTCCGGCGCGGAGGACGCCTCGACCGAGGGATCCGGATCCGCGGACGATTCCGAACCGGAGGCTGCCGAGGACGCTGACGGCGCTGACGGCATTGACGCTGGCGCGGAGGGCGCTGCCGAGGGCCAGGCTGAGGACGCTTCCGGCGACGAGGCTGAGGCCTCCGACGAGGGCGTCACCGAGGGAGCGGAATCGTCCGACTCCGACTCCGACTCCGACTCCGACTCCGACGAGGACGGATCCGCGGACGACGCCGCCGGGCTCGACGAGGGCACGGACGCCGAAGCGGCGGCGGATGACGCCGAGCCGGAGGAGTCCGAGACCGAGCAGTCCCCCGCTGAAGCGACCGAGGCAGAGGGCGGGACCGAGGCGGAGACCGAGGCCGGCGCTGATTCCGGCGACGCGGCGGATTCGGCCGACGAGTCCGAGGACGCGCACGACGACGGCGCGATCGCCGCGGGGGTCGCACTGACCGCCCCGATCGTCGCCGACTACACGCCGGGCGAGGCGCACCACGAGGGTGCAGAGGACTCCGAGCACCCCACCGACGCCGAGGCGCAGGACGCCCCGCTCACCCACGCCGCCGATGGTGAGACGGATGACGACGGCGCCGCGCTCGGATCCTTCGAGACCGCCGCCCTGACCATTCCGGATGCGGCGCCGGTGTCGTTCGACGATCTGATCACCGGCGTGCCGTCGGCCGCTCAGACCTCGAACGACGCGAAGGACGCCGCTGCGGAGAACGAGGGCGCCCCAGAGGGCGCTGCCCCGCAGGACGAGGGCGCCGAGCGCAGCGATGACGACATCGACGACGCCCCCACCGCGGCGACGACCATCATCACGACGCCGGCCGCCGAGGGCGAGTTCGCCACCCCCGAGCCGAGCACCGAGACCACCGAGATCGCCGGTATCGAGATCTTCGCGGCCCTCGCCGACGGACGCACCCAGGAGATCCAGGTCATCCTAGACGAGGCGCCCGACGAGGACGACGACCTCGAGGACGTGACGCAGGGCGAGATCCACCAGGACGACGATCCCCGCGCCGCCGCCGTCAGCGCATCGCTCGCCGCGGCCGCGCGCGCGTTCTTCACGGACGACGCCCCCTCGTACACGCCCGGCCCCAGCGACGAGAACGGCGGCGAGCCCGCAGGGCACGACGCGTCCTCTTCATCGGACGAGCAGCACGACGAGGAGGCCCCGCAGGAACAGGGCCAGGACGGCGAGCACCACGAGGGCGACAACCACGGAGAGCACCACGGGCACTGACCCGAGAACGAATCCGAACGGAGCGGCGATCGTCTGAGGACGGTCGCCGCTTCCGCGTTCAGGCGCTGTCGAGCCGGATGCGGACATCGCCGCAGAGGCTCAGCCGGAGCCGCTCCGCGCGGTCAGGCGGGGCGAGGCGAGGGCTTGCGCCTGCGTCCGCGCCCGGGGGTTCCGGAGGGCTCTGCGACGGGGATCGCGCCGGTCGCGGCGATGTCGGTCACCTCGGCGAGCTCGGAGCTCGCATCAAGGCGCAGCGCCTGAGCGAGCGCCAGCCCGTGCCGTGTGGTGAGCACGAGACGCTGGAACTCCGCGCCCTCGAGATCGATCACGACGCTCGGCTTGTGCCGGCGGATGAGCACGAAGTCGTCGCCGTTGGCCGACTTCCAGGTGCCGGCCGCGAGCACGAGGGGCACATGCGTGCCGGGGCTGCCGACTCCGCGCAGCCACGTCCAGGCGTCGTCTGTGAGCTGCACCTTGACGATCGCCTCGCGGGCGATGTGCAGGTTGTCGCGGCGGAAGGAGACAGCGCGCTCGAGCGGAGAGAGCTCCACCTCGAGGCGGGTCCGATCCAGCAGCAGCGTCACCATCTCCCCAGTCTGCCAGCGCCGCCCCGAATCCGCCCGCGAGGCACCTCACAGGACGGCAACGATCCCGCTGGCGAAGTCCGACAAGCGAGACGGCCGGCGGGCGGCGCCGTCGGATGTGCGGTTCGGGGTCGGTTCGGCGGCGGTTCGGGGCGCGTCCGCACGTTTTGGGGCGCGTCGCGACCCGGATTCTTGGCGGGGTACGCCCCAAGACATCGAAATGCGCCCCAAACGAGGCAAGGAGCAGCCGGGCCGGCTCCGGTCGGGGTCTCGTAGGCCCGAACCTGGTCGGGGGGCTGGCAGTTAGGGTTCCCGTCGACGAGCGGCGGCCTGTGCCGGGGACGCAGACTTCGGGGCGCGCCCTCCGTTTTGGGGCGCGTCACGCCCCAGATTCCCGGCAAGATGCGCCCCAAAACGTGAAAGAGTGCCCCAATACCCGGCTTCGACCCCGTCGGACGACCGGGATCCGACCACGATGGGCCTGGATCCGGCCAGATCTAAGCCGTGGATCCGCGGAGTCGGGGCGCATTCCTCCGTTTTGGGGCGCGTCCCACCCGGGAATCCCGGCGGGATGCGCCCCAAAACGTGAGAGAGCGCCCCGAAACCGGCCGTCAGGCCGTCGCGCGGGCTGCGGCCTCGGCGGCAGCGGGCAGCGCCGCCTCGATCGCCGTGAGCTCGGCGTCTCCGTGCGCGGCCGTGAGGAACCAGGCCTCGAACACGCTCGGCGGCAGCGCCACGCCCTGCTCGCGCATCGCGTGGAAGAACGGGGCGTACCGGAACACCTGCTGCGCCTGAGCCGCGGCGTAGTCGCGCGGAGCCTCCGACGCGAAGACCACACCGAACAGGTTGCCCGCGCGCGGCACCGCGTGCGCGACGCCGGCATCGGTCAGAGCCTGGTCGAGAGCCTCCGAGAGCCGGGCGGCCGCAGCGTCGATCCTGGCGTACACCCCGGGCGTCGCGAGACGCAGCGTGGCCAGGCCCGCGGCGACCGAGAGCGGGTTCCCGCTCAGCGTGCCGGCCTGGTACACCGGCCCGGTCGGCGCCAGCTGGTCCATGACCTCGGCACGGCCGCCGAGCGCGGCGAGCGGCATCCCGCCGCCCACGACCTTGCCGAACGTGATGATGTCGGGCAGGTACTCCTCGCCCGCGGCCTGCTGCAGGCCCCAGAACCCGGCCGGGTGCACGCGGAAACCGGTGAGCACCTCGTCGAGGATCATGAGGGCGCCGTGCGCGTGCGCGGTATCTGCGATGAGGCGATTGAATCCGGGCTGCGGCGCGACCACGCCCATGTTCGCCGCGGAGGCTTCGACGATGACGGCCGCGATCCGGTCGCCGTGCTCGGCGAACACCGCCGCGAGCGCGTCCGGGGAGTTGTAGTCGATGACGAGAGTCTGTGCCGCGATGGGCGCGGGGACGCCCGCGGATCCGGGCAGGGCGAGGGTCGCCACGCCGGAGCCGGCCGCGGCCAGCAGACCGTCCGAGTGACCGTGGTAGTGCCCGGCGAACTTCACGAGGAGGTCGCGTCCGGTCGCACCGCGGGCGAGCCGGATCGCGGTCATCGTCGCCTCGGTGCCCGTGGAGACCAGCCGCACGCGCTCGACGGGGCGGGCGTCGCCGTGCCGCACCCGGTCGGCGATGAGGGCGGCGAGCTCGACCTCGCCCTCGGTCGGAGCTCCGAACGACAGGCCACGGGTCGCCGATTCCTGCACGGCCGCGACGACCTCGGGATGTGCGTGCCCGAGCAGCGCAGGGCCCCAGGATGCGACGAGGTCGAGGTAGGTCGTACCTGCGGCATCGGTGACCGTCGCGCCGGAAGCGCTCGCGAGGAACCGCGGCGTGCCGCCGACCGACCCGTAGGCGCGCACGGGCGAGTTCACCCCGCCGGGGATCACGGCACGGGCGGCGTCGAACAGGTCGTCATTGCGGTCGGTCATGGATCCATTCTCCCGGAGGATCCTGTGCCGCTCTCCCGAGCGAACCTCATCGCTTCGAAGGCCGCAGACGGCTCCCTCAGAGAGCCATCGACGCGTTTCGCGTGCTGCAGATCGGCCGGAGCGGCTCAGGGTCTGACGCCGATCGTTCAGGGTGCGCGGCTAGCGTGACGGGATGCAGCAGCATCCGCCGGAGCTCCGGCACCGCACGTCCGCCCTGCGGCGGGCCACCTGGCGGATCTGGCCGTGGCTGACCTGGCTCCTGCCGATCGGCGTGGCCCTGTTCTGCCTGTGGCGTGTGGCCACTGCTCATGGCGAGCTTGCCTTCGGCATCGTGCTGACCTCGCCGCTGACCATCCTCATGGCAGGCGTCCTTGGATCGCTGCCGCGCTTGATTCACCCTCGCGCGGGCGTGCGAGCGACGCCGGCGCGGCAGGTGCCGGTGCTGATCCTGCTGTGGTGGAGCTGGGTGGCGTTCGTGATCGCCATGCCGGATCGCACGATCGCATCAGCCCCCTCCGAGTCGGTGCCGGTGCCGTCGCTGCTGCAGCAGCTGGCCGGCGGTCCCGCGGGCGGAGTGTTCACGAGCTGGGTCTTCGTCGCGGCGATCGTCTGCGGGATCGCGGCCTGGATACTGCTGCTCATGCCGGCATCCGACCGCGTGGCGATCCGCCATGCCCGGCGGTGGGAGCGCCTCGGGTGGGCCGGCTTCGGACTGGCGCCGCTGCTGCTCGCGACCGCCGGAGGGATCGGTGTCACGATCGGGCAGATGCAGGGAGACGCTGCCGGCGAAGTGCGCGCGCAGGCGACGGCCCGCACGGCCGAGAAGCAGATCGCGCTCGCGGAGCAGCGCTACGACGCGGTGCAGCGGGTGGTCTCCGATCTGCGCGCCGCCGTGGCACCGCAGGGGTGGGAAGCGCAAGAGGCGTGCGCGGAGTCTCTGAACGACGACGGGCTCGGGTGGGACGCGTACCGGCTGCGCATCGCATTCCGCCATGCGGCAAGCCTGGAGCTCGACCACGACGCGCTGACGAAGGCGCTCACGAATGCCGGCTGGACGGTCACCCTGGATCAGGAGGCGCCGATGGCGATCTCAGCCAGCGGGCCGCAGGGCGCGGAGCTGAGGTTCACGACGGACGGCGACGCGCCGTTCCAGATCACCGCGACGGCCGGGTCCTGGTGGCAGTCGGCGGATCAGCCGGTGTCGGACGCACGCTGCGGCGCGCACGGTGGAGCCGGAGTCGGCTACAGCGGCAGCACCGGCGGCGGTGCGGACGCGAGCTGGTGGCCGCCGCTGCGATGATGCGTGCGCTGGTCATCCCGGCCAGGAAAGGCCTTCAGTCGCGGGCGAGCCAGCGGGCGGCCTCGGTCGCCCAGTACGTCAGCACGGTGTCGGCGCCGGCACGACGAATCGACAGCAGGGACTCCAGGATCGTGCGCTCTCGATCGAGCCAGCCGTTCTGCGCGGCGGCCTCGATCATCGCGTACTCGCCCGACACCTGATAGGCCCACACGGGCACCCGCACGGCGTCGCGCACTTCGCGCATCACGTCGAGGAACGCCATCGCAGGCTTCACCATGACGACGTCAGCGCCCTCGGCCTCGTCCAGGAGCGCCTCGCGCACGCCCTCGCGCCTGTTGCCCGGGTCGAGCTGGTACGTGCGCCGGTCGCCCTGCAACTGGGAGTCGACGGCCTCACGGAACGGGCCGTAGAACGCGCTCGCGTACTTCGCCGCGTAGCCGAGCAGCAGCACGTCCTGGAAGCCCTCCGCGTCGAGCGCATGGCGCACCGCGGCGACCTGGCCGTCCATCATTCCGCTCAGGCCCAGCAGCTGCGACCCGGCGCGCGCCTGCGCGAGCGCCATGGCGACGTACCGCTCCAGGGTCGCGTCATTGTCGACGGATCCGTCCGCCGCGAGCACACCGCAGTGGCCGTGGTCGGTGAACTCGTCCAGGCACAGGTCGGTCTGCACGACGAGCGCGTCTCCGACCTCGGCGGCCAGCGCGGCGGTGGCGACGTTGAGGATCCCGTCCGGATCATCCGCACCGGACCCAACGGCGTCGCGCACGGCGGGCACGCCGAAGAGCATGATGCCGGTGACGCCGGCCTCGGCCGCCTCGACGGCGGCGCGGCGCAGGGAGTCGAGCGAGTGCTGCACGACACCGGGCATGGATCCGATCGGCACAGGATCCGTCAGCCCCTCGCGCACGAACGCCGGGAGCACCAGATGGCGCGGAAGCAGATCCGTCTCCCGTGCCAGCGAGCGCACCGCCACGGACTGCCGCAGCCGGCGCGGGCGGATGTCGGGGAAGCCGGCCGAGGCGCCGAGTCCGCCGGTCACGGGGCGAACTCGTCGGCCGCGTGCGGAAGGGTGAACTGCGAGACCGCGTCGATGAGGGCGTCGACGGTCTGCTTGTCGGCGACCACGGTGATCGGAAGACCCGCCTTCTTGGCGTCCTTCGCGGTACGAGGGCCGATCGCTGCGAGCAGCGTGGAGTCGGGGATGTCCGGGAACTGCTCGCGCACCTGCTCCGCGACGGATCCGCTCGTGACGAGGATCGCGTTGATCCGCCCGTTCTGCACGTCGCGCATGATCCGCTCCGTCACCGGCACGCCGACCGTGCGGTAGGCGACGACGCTGGACACGTCGTGGCCGGCCTTGATCAGCGACCTGGTCAGCAGCGGCTTGGCGATCTCGCTGCGAAGGGTCAGGATCCGCTTCGGCTCGGGCTCGAGCGCGATGAGCTGCCCGGCCATGCCCTCGGCGGAGTTGTCGTCCTCCGGGACGAGGTCGACGTGGTAGCCGACCGCCGCGAGCGCCGCGGCTGTGGTCTCCCCCACGGCGGCGATCTTCGTGGAGGCGGGGATCTCGGCACGATGCGCGAAGAGCACATCGACCGTGGTCGCGCTCGTGATGGTGAGCCAGTCGAACTCGCCGGCCGAGAGCTTCGCGAGGGCGTCGTCGAGAGCGGCCTGGTCGTTCGTCGGCGCGAAGTTGATCAGGGGGGCCACCACGGGCACCGCCCCCTGCGCGCGCAGGCTCGCGGCGACGCCGTCGCCCCACGGTCCTCCGCGCGGCACGAGCACGCGCCAACCGGTCAACGGCTTGGCCTCTTGCTTCGATTCAGTCATCATCATCGGATTCAGGGGCGCGGAAGGAGGTCAGCCGCCCCACGTTCGAGCAGCCGATGGGCAACAGACAACCCGATCGCGCGTGATGCGCTGATCGGGTCTGCACCATCGGCAGAGTCCGCACCGTTGCCACTGCCGTTGGGATGAATATACTCCTCGCCCGACGCGCCCGCCTTCACGGAGTCTGGATGCAGCGGCTCCGTGACGTCGATCCCGATCCGCCAGCCGTCGCGCGGGGCGTAGACCACGGCCCGCACGCGCAGGTCCCCGTCGATGATCTCGGCGTGCGCGGCCATCGGCGCCTGACAGCCGGAGTCGAGGCCCTCCAGCACCGCCCGCTCGGCCGTGACGGCGATGCGGGTGGCCTCGTCGTCGAGGGCGGCGAGCGCGGCGAGCAGCTCCGCCGGGGCGTCGGCCGTCGTCTCCACGGCGAGCGCACCCTGGCCGGGTGCGGTCGGCCACTCGGCGAGTCCGAGCGGCTCCGCCTTCAGCTCTCCGAGCGGGTCGCCGTCGAGCCTGCTGAGGCCCGCGGCGGCGAGGATCACGGCGTCGAGCTCGCCCGACGCGACGCGCTGCAGCCGGGAGTCGACGTTGCCGCGCAGATCCGCCGTGTGCAGGCGCGGGTTGCGGACGTGCACCTGCGCGATGCGGCGAGGGGATCCCGTGCCGATCGCGGATCCGGTCTTCAGCTCATGCAGCGGCGTGCCGTCGCGGGTGACGGCCACGTCGCGGGCGTCGGCGCGCGCCGGGATCGCGGCGATGACCAGGTCGTCCGGCACCTGCGTGGGCAGGTCCTTCAGGGAGTGCACGAGGATGTCGCACTCGCCCCGCCGCAGCGCATCGCGGAGCGCCGTGGCGAACACGCCCTGCCCGCCGATCTCGCTGAGCGAGGCGCGGTTGGTGTCGCCCTCGCTCGTGATCGGGACGAGCTCGACCCGGCGTCCCGAAGCCGCCTCGAGCGCCTTCGCCACATGGCCGGACTGCGCCTGGGCCAGAGCGCTGCGGCGGGTGCCGAGGCGGATGACGTCGCCGGCAGCGGTCACTGCAGGACCTCTGGGATCTCCTCGAGGCGCAGGCGGCGCCCGGTGTAGAAGGGCACCTCCTCCTTCACATAGCGGCGCGCGTCGGTGTAGCGGAGGTCGCGCATGAGGTCCACGAGCTCAGTCGGGTCGTCCGCCTCGAGCGGCAGCAGCCATTCGTAGTCGCCCAGCGCGAAGGCGGCGACGGTGTTGGCGATGACCCCGCGGAACGCGGCGCCCTTGCGGCCGTGCTCGGCGAGCATGCGGCGGCGCTCGTCCTCCTCGATCAGGTACCACTCCGGCGTGCGCACGAACGGGTACAGGCAGAGCCAGTCCTTCGCATCGACGCCGCGCAGGAAGCCGGGCACGTGCGCGCGGTTGAACTCCGCGTCGCGGTGCACGCCCATCACGTTCCAGGTCGGCAGCAGGGTGCGCAGGAGCTCGGTGCGGCGCAGGCGTCGCAGGGCCTTCTGCAGCTCCTCGGGGCTGGGGCCGTGCAGCCACACCATGAGGTCGGCGTCGGCCTTGAGTCCGGACACGTCGTAGAAGCCGCGGATGGAGATCCCCCCGTCCTCGATGAGTCGGACGATGTCCTCCAGCTCGGTCGCGTCGGACTCGACCACGGGAGCGGAGGGGTCGCGGCGCCACACGGCCCACAGGGTGAAACCCTGGGGCGAGGCGTCGGAGTCGGCGGCGAGCACGGGCGTTTCTGCAGCTTCAGCCATGGATCCAGTCTGCCCCCTCCGGCTATGAGGTGCAGACCGCGAGACCGATCCGGGGCTCGCGACGCCCGGATCCGCCGTCACCTCGCTCACCCCCGGATGGCCGCGAGACTCCAACTGGGCGACGAGACTGCGCATCAGGCACGCAGTCTCGTCGCGGAGTTGGAGTCTCGCGGTCAGGTAGGGGCGGGGGTCAGCGCGAGCTGCGGGGGTCAGCGCGAGCTGCGGGGGTCAGCGCGAGATGCTGCGGGCGACCGCCCAGACGACGCCGCCGACGACCGCCGCGACGCCGACGACCGCCGCGATGGCACCGACCGGGTTGCGGCGCACGAACGAGCGCAGCTTGACCTTGCCTTCGACGGTCGCCTTCTCGAGGCGGCGGGGCACGTTGCCCTTCTCCTCGATCGCGAGCAGCGCCGCCTTCAGCTCGGCACGGGCCGAGGCGACGGGATCGACGATCCCGTTCGGCACCGCCGTGCGCGGGATGTTCACCGGGTCAACGGCCATCGCCGGCCTCCTTCACGATGCGGATGTCGGTGGCCACGGCCTGCGCGGGGTTCTCCCGGCGCAGGACCTTGCGGAACTTCAGGATCCCGAGCAGCGCGAACACGAGCACCGCGAGCAGCAGGATCCCGAAGGTGATGATCGCGGAGAGCCACACCGGGAACCATGACGAGAGCCCGGCGATCGCGAACACGAGCACGACCGGCACGGTCCAGAACAGGAAGAACAGCGCGACCAGGAACCAGACGCTGCCGATGCCTGCGTCCTTCGCGGTCCGTGAGATCCAGGTCTTGGCCGCGTCGATCTCGGCCTTGACGAGGGTGCTGACGAGGTCGGGGAGGTCGCCGAGCAGCGTCAGCAGGCTGTCGTCGGCGCGATCCCGGAAATTGCCGGCCATGTCAGGCGCCTGCGGAAGGCTTCTTCGGCGCGCTCTTCGCGCCGGACGCCGTGCGGGGCTTCGTCTTGCCCTCGGCGGCCGCGACGGTCGCCTCCGCCGCCGCGACGGTCTCCTCCGCGGCCTGCTTGACCTCGGCCGCGACGGTCTTGCCGCTCGCGAGGGTGGAGTCCACGCGCTGGCCCGGCGTGCCGTCGGACGTGGCGGCCTTGACGATCTTCACCGCACCGGTCCACAGCGCCTGAGGCACGGCGGCAGCCTGGGTCTTCGCGAAGTCCTGCACCTTGTGCACCTGCGCCTGCACCGGATCGAGGTGCCAGACCTTGAGCCACTGCTTCTTGATCTGCTCGTAGCGCTCGCGCCCTGCACGGGTGCCCAGCACGTATCCGACGCCGAGTCCGACGACGAGTCCGATCTTCCCCTTCATGGGGTCTCCTCACGATTGCGGTCTCTGCGGACCTCCAGCGTAACCCTGTATGCCGATTTCGGCATCTATCGGCCGGAGGACCGCGGAACGACGGCGATGTCCGAGTCGTCAGCCCCAGAGAAGGGCGTGCCGGATGCGCTCCGCCTCGGCCTTCGCGTGCGGGACGACCTGCGCGAGCCCCGTGCCGCTCAGCCACGCCCCGGTCGCGGCGACGCCAGGCACGGCCGCGACGGCAGCGGCTGCGGCCGTACGCCGCTCTGCCGCGCCGAGCACCGCGGAGGGCTGCGCCTGCACGAACCGCGCCCGGTGGCTGCCACGCAGCTGTGCGGGGCTCAGAGCGACGCCGAGGAGCGCCGAGGCCTCGGTCAGTGCGAGTGCTCCCGCCGCTTCGTCGTCGAGGGCGCCAGTCGCCGGATCCTCCCCCGCCGAGCCGAAGGACACCCGCACGACGTGCCGGGATCCGGCCCGCTCGCGCAGCCAGGCCCACTTCGCGCTGCTGTGCGTGAGGGCCTTCGCGGTGTGGGAACCGGGCACCGTGAGCACGCCGGATCCCCGAGGGGCGGCGTCGAGCTCGGGGGCGTCCAGGACGAGAGTCACGATCTCGATGCGCGGGGAGGAACCGGCCACGACTGCGGCGAGCTCCGGCACATGCGGAGCGAGCAGCCGCCGCGCCGTCGCCTCATCGGCGGCGACGATCACGGCGTCGAAGCGGAGCGGGGCGTCGGAGGGGTCGGCGTCGCCGCCCTCGATCCCGTCGGGCGCCGTCTCGGACTCAGCAGCCGCCGGATCCGGATCCGCGACCCGGACGGTCCAGCCGTCGTCGTCGCGCGAGAGCCCCTCGACCGGAGCGCCGGTGCGCACCTCGGATCCGAGCAGCTCGATGCGGGCGATCAGGGCGTCGACCAAACCGGACATGCCGCCGGCGAGGCCCTGCACCGCCGCACCGGGGGCGCGCCCGGACCCGCCGGTGATCTCGGCGACCGCGCCGGAGAGCGACCCGGCGCGGGTCAGGGCCGCGTTCAGGGTGGGCGCCGCGACGTCGACGTCGATGTCGTCGGGGTGCGCGGAGTACACGCCCGTGCTGACCGGGGCCACGAGGCGGTCGAGCACGCGGGCGCCCATGCGCCTGCGCACCAGACGACCCAGGCTGTGGTCGTGGCCGATCGTGAGCGGAGGCAGCAGGCGATCCAGCCAGGCGCGCCAGGTGCCGTTCCAGCCGATCACGCGGCGCACGTCCTCGGCGAACGGGTTCGCCGGGATGCCGAGCAGCCCGCCCTTCGGCAGCGGAGCCGCGCCGCCGGGGATCCCCGCGACCCAGGCTCCGCCCGGCTCCGGCGAGACGACGCGGTCGTCGAGTCCGAGGTCGGACAGGAGTGCCCGCACATGCCCGCCGCGCACGGCGAAGCTCTCGGCTCCGGCGTCGAAGGCGAGCCCGTCGGCCTCGCCCGACTGCACGGCGCCGCCGGCCCGCTCCTGCGCCTCGAACACGGTCGCGTGCGCGCCGATCGCGGCGATCGACTCGGCTGCGACGAGCCCCGCGACCCCGCCGCCGATCACGGCGACCCGCAGGTGCGCCGCCTTCGCGGCGAGCTCCGGGGTGTGCGCGGGGTCGGAGGCGCGCCCCTGTCCGGGGACGCGCCCCGGATCCGGCGTGCTCATCGCGCCGCTCCGGAGGCGACCGACTCCGCACCGACCTCATGCACGAGCTCGACGATGCGGGTGAGCACCGAGGGGTCGGTCTCGGGCGGCACGCCGTGGCCGAGGTTCAGGATGTGCGCGCGGGCGGCGGTGCCGCGGCGCAGCACGTCCCGGACGTGCGCCTCGAGCACGGGCCAGGGTGCGGTGAGCAGTGCGGGGTCGATGTTGCCCTGCACGGTCACGTCGTCGCCGAGCACCGCGACGGCCTCATCGAGCGGGAGACGCCAGTCGACGCCGACCGCATCGGCGCGACCGTCCAGGCGCATGTCCGCGAGGAACGGACCCGTGCCGACGCCGAAGTGGATGACCGGGGCGTCGATCCCGTCGACGGCGGCCGCCGAGTGCGGGGCGACGAAGGCCCGGTAGTCGGCGGGGCTGAGCGAACCCGCCCAGGAGTCGAAGAGCTGCACCGCGCTCGCCCCTGCCGCGCGCTGCGCGTCGAGGAAGGTGCGCGAGATCCGCGCGAGCCAGCCCGCGAGCCGGTTCCACGAGTCCGGATCCGTGTGCATCATCGCCCTGGCGCGCAGGTGCTCCTTCGAGGGCCCGCCCTCAACGAGGTAGGCGGCGAGCGTGAAGGGCGCTCCCGCGAAGCCGATCAGCGGGATGGTGTCGCCGAGCTCCGCGACGACGAGCCGCACCGCCTCGGCGATCTGCGTCGTGTCGAGGGAGGCCGGGTCGATCGCCGTGATCCGGTCGACGTCCGCCGCGGTGCGCACGGGCGACGCGAAGACCGGTCCGCGTCCGGGCTCGATCTCGACCTCGACGCCGGCGAGGCGCAGGGGCACCACGATGTCGCTGAAGAAGATGCCCGCGTCGACCTTGTGCCGGCGCACCGGCTGCAGGGTGATCTCCGCCGCGAGGTCGGGAGTGAGGCATGCGTCGAGCATCCGGGTGCCGACCCGCAGGTCGCGGTACTCGGGCAGCGAGCGGCCGGCCTGGCGCATGAACCACACGGGCGTGGTGTCGGGGCGGTCTCCGGCGAGGGCGCGCAGCAGCGGGGCGTCGTTGAGGGGCATGGATCCATTCTCCCCGACCTCTGCTTTGCAGCGAATGGGGATCCGTCGGGCGGCCGAATCCGTCGGGCGGCCGGTTTTGGGGCACCCTCCCCCGTTTTGGGGCGCCCCACGCCACCATTCCCTGCTGTGGCGCGCCCCAAAACGACGTGGCACGCCCCGAACCGGGGTCCTCGACCCGACGAGGCCGCGAGGACTCAGGGGTCACCCCGAGCCGGTTTTGGGGCGCCCCCTTCCGTTTTGGGGCGCCCTACGCCACGATTCCCGGCCGTGGCGCGCCCCGAAACAACGTGCCACGCCCCAAACCGAAGACGTGCCGCGCCCCAAAAACGACGAGGCGCGCCCCGAACCGGCGAGACGAACAGACCGAGACCGGCCGGATCCGTGTCGCCCTGCGACGGCGTCCAGGATCCGCAAAGGGCGCGGAGCGTAAACTCTCAGGGTGCTGCTCTGCGTCACGGCGAATCACAAGACCGCCCCCTTCGACCTCCTCGAACGACTCAGTCGCACCCCGGATGACCTGGCCGGATCCCTCTCCGAAGGATCCAAGGGCGCCGTCGTGCTCGCGACCTGCAACCGCTTCGAGGCCTATGTCGACGTCGACGGCACCGCCGACGAGAGCGACGTCGCCCGGATCCTGAGCACCGTTTCGGAGCGCAGCGGGATCCCCGCCGACACGCTCAACGCCTCCTCCGCCGTGCACTCCGGCGCCAGGGTCGTCGAGCACCTCTTCGCCGTCGCGTCCGGACTCGAGTCCGTGGTCTCCGGCGAGGGCGAGATCGCCGGCCAGGTGCGGCGCGCGCTCACCTCGGCTCGCACGCACGGCACGACCTCCCCCGAGCTGGAGCGCCTGTTCCAGCGCGCGAGCGAAGCGCAGCGCAAGGTCAAGAACGACACCGCTCTGGGGCGCGCCGGCCGGTCGCTCGTGCGCCTCGCCCTCGAGCTGGCCGACAGCCGCATCGCCGACTGGGGCGCCGCCCGCGTGCTCCTCGTCGGCACCGGCGCCTACGCCGCGGTGACCCTGGCGACGCTGCGCGAGCGCGGCGCCCACGACATCAGCGTGCACTCCCCCTCGGGGCGCGGCGCCGCATTCGCCGCGAAGCACGGCATCCGCGCGCTGCCCAAGGCCGAGTACGCCCGCGCCGCCGCGCACGCCTCGATCGTGATCACGTGCACGAGCGCCGAGCAGCCCGTGCTCGACGCCGCGCTCCTGCGCGAGGGCCGCGGGCCGGCGCTGGCCGCCCTGCCCGCCCCGGACGGCACGGCCGTCGACTGCCCGATCCCCGGCCACGGCTTCTCCGCCGGCGCGACGCCGTCGCAGCTGATCGTCGACCTGGGCATGCCGCGCAACGTGGCGCCGGACGTCGCCGAGGTCGAGGGCGTCGCCCTGCTCGACCTCGAGACGATCCGGCTGCACGCGCCGCTCGAGGAGCTGCAGGCGACCGACGCCGCCCGCTCGATCGTGCGCGCCGCCGCCGCGACGTTCCACGAGGTCGGCGCCCGCGAGAGCGTGACCCCGGCGGTCGTCGCCCTGCGCGGGCACATCTTCGGGCTGCTCGAGGCCGAGATCGACCGCGCCCGCAAGCGCGGCGACGACGGCGGACAGGTCGAGCAGGCCATGCGTCACCTCGCGGGCGTGCTGCTGCACACGCCGACCAGCCGCGCGCACGAGCTCGCCGCGCAGGGACGCGGATCCGAGTTCATCGCCGCCGTCGAGACGCTGTACGGCCTCAGCGCCGAGGTCGAGGCGCAGCAGGACGACGCCGCCACGGCCTGATTCCGTCCCGTCGCGGCTAGCCTGAGAAGGTGAGCGACGTGACAGACGAAGGACCGTTCTTCCACGGCACCAAGGCGGATCTGCAGCCCGGCGACCTCCTCACGGCGGGGTTCCGGTCGAACTACCGGCCCGAGATCGTGATGAACCACATCTACTTCACGGCGCTGCGCGACGGCGCCGGCCTCGCGGCGGAGCTCGCGGCCGGCGATGCTGCACCGCGCGTGTACGTCGTCGAGCCGGTCGGCGCGTTCGAGGACGACCCGAACGTCACCGACAAGAAGTTCCCCGGCAATCCGACCCGTTCCTACCGCAGCGCGGATCCGCTCCGCGTCGTCGCCGAGGTCGACGACTGGACCCGGCTGGCCCCTGAGGCGCTGCAGGACTGGCGCGACCGCCTGGCGTCGCTCCTCGCCGACGAGCAGGGCGAGATCATCAACTAGCGGGTCCGATCCCGGGGCTCGCCCTCAGGCGAGAGTCCGTCGTCGAACAGCAGGGTGAGCCCCTGCAGCAGCTGGGTCCACCCCTGTTCGAGCCCGGCGATGGCTTCGACAGCACCGGACCGCAGGCCGTCCGCCTCGATCCTCAGGTCGACCACCGTGGTGTCACCGGCGGCACGCAGCTCGACCGTGTGCACAGCGGCGAAGAGTGCTTCCCCGGCCTCGTCGACCGGCGCGAGCGCGAACACCAGACGCCGGCCTGGATCCACCTCGATCACGCGCCCCTCCGAACGATAGGTCGCGCCCCCCGGCTCGCCGAGTGCGAACCGGATCTGCGCCCCTGCCTCCGGCGCGATCGAGAGCTCGCGCACATCGAAGTGCGGCGGCGCCCACCACCGCGCGGCAGACGTCGGATCCGTCCACGCGCGCCATACGGCATCGATGTCCGCGCCGACTTCGGCGCGGAGGGAGAAAGCACGAGCGCCGCCGGGGGTCGCCTCCTCGTGAGCGATCGCCCGCCCGTACGCCTGCAGCGCCTGGTCGTCGCGATCGGGCTGCGCCCAGCCACCGAGCCACGTCGCGAGGGACGCGAACGCGGCCCTGTCCAGGCTGACGACCCGGCGCCGACCGAGCTTGTGGATCGTGACCAGTCCCGCCGCCTCGAGGGCCTGGAGGTGCTTCGTGGTCTGCGGCTGCAGGGCGCCGATCGCCTCTGCGACGCCTCCGACGGTGCTCGCACTCGCAGCGAGGACCTCCAGGATCCGGAACCTCGTCGGCTCCCCCATCGCCGCGAAAGCTCGCTGCGGATCGGCGGATCCGGAGACCTCGCCCGCGTGGTCCCCGGAAGCCGGTGCTCCCCCGCGGTCGCTCATTCGGCAGCGACGAGCGCGGCGAGGTTGTCGAGCTCGTTCGCCCGCCCCGCGAGCAGGCGCTGCGTCCACACGTCGTCGTGCAGGGACTCGACCCTCATGACGATGCGGGTGCCGCCGTCCACCGCGGGCTGCAGCTCGATCTCGGTGAGCTGCTCGTACTCGTCGTGGCCCGGTACGAAGTCGATGAGCGAGGAGTACCCGAGCCGCGTCGGCTCCTCGATCTCGGTGAAGCGCTTGCGCGACGCCGTGGCGAGAGGCATCCCGTTCTGCTCCATGAAGGCGACCTGCTCGGGCGCGACAGCCGTCATCGTGTACTCGAGCGCACCGCCGGGGCGGAGGTCGAGCGCGGTCACGTCGGTGCGGAAGCCGTCCGGCGCCCACCAGCGCGAGATGCCCGCCGGAGTGGTCCAGAGCTCCCAGACGCGTTGCGGGGAGGCGGAGACGTTTCGTTCGATGATCTCGGTCATGGATCCATGATGCATTCGCCTAGACGAATATGTCAAGATCCTTCTCACGTCCGCCGCGACCCGATGGGAGACTGATCCCATGGCCCTTCACATCACCGGAGACACCGCCGCCGACACCCTCCTCAGCGACAACCCGCTCGCCCTGCTCGTGGGCATGCTGCTGGACCAGCAGGTCGCGATGGAGACCGCCTTCGCCGGTCCGCTCAAGATCGAGCAGCGCACGGGCGCGACCGACGCCGCAGCGATCGCCGCCTACGATCCCGACGAGTTCCTCGCCGCGTTCAAGCAGTCACCCTCGGTGCATCGCTTCCCTGGTTCCATGGCCGCCCGCGTGCAGACCCTGTGCCAGAGGCTCGTCGAGGACTGGGACGGCGACGCCGCGAACCTCTGGACCCAGGGGGATCCCGACGGCGCCGAAGTGCTGCGCCGCCTGAAGACCCTTCCCGGGTTCGGCGAGCAGAAGGCGAAGATCTTCCTCGCGCTGCTCGGCAAGCAGTACGGCTTCACCGGCGACGGCTGGCGGGAGGCCTCGGCGCCCTACGGCGAGGACGGATCCTTCCGCTCGGTCGCCGACATCGTCTCGCCCGAGTCGCTCACCAAGGTCCGGGAGCACAAGCGCGCGATGAAGGCCGCTGCCAAAGCCTGACCGGGCACCCTTCGTCTCGCTGCGCCCGCTCAGCGACCGGGGCCGGGGCCGGGCACCCTTCGTCTCGCTGCGCTCGCTCAGGGACCGGCGGCTCACATCATGATCATGTCGGCGTCGTCGGCGCGGTAGTCCTCGGTCGACGGCACGACCGGCGCCGACTCGACGCCCGTGCGATGGCCCCGCACGGCGGCGAGCACGGGAGAGGGCCCGTCGAGCACGATCTCCAGGGACCGCACCGTGCGGGCGGGGAACGCATGCAGCCGGCGCACGCCGACGGTCCCGCCGACGCAGGCCTCCTCGCCGCCGTCGAGCACGCGATGGCCCGCGATCCGCTGTCCGTCTGCGAGCTCCTCCTCGATCTCGAGGTGATCGATCACGACATCCGTCCCGAAGTCGGCGCGCCAGCGGCCGTCGCCGAGCGCGGTGAGCTCCGCCTCGCACGGAGCGCCGAACCGCCGCACCAGCTCGGTCGAGTACTCGGCGAGCCGCGTGAGGTCCGCGGCGTCGATGAGCCCGTCCCGGTTCGGCGGGACGTTCAGCAGCAGGTTCGCGCCGAGCCCGAGCGAGCGATAGTGGATCCCGAGGAGGTGCTCCAGACTCTTCGGCTCGTCCCCGGGCTGCCAGAACCAGCCGTGCCGCAGGGACACGTCGCACTCCGGCGGCAGGTACCGCGCCCCGCCGAGGCCGAGCATCGCGTCGGTGTGCACGTCGTTCGGCGTGACGTCGACCACGTACTCCACCGGGTCGGCCGCGAGGCCGTCCTCGTTGCCGATCCACCGGATGTCGGGGTCGCCCATGTTGAAGATCACGGCACCCGGCTGATGCTCCCGCACGATGCCGGTGATCCGTTCCCAGTCGTAGACGCGGCCCGCGGATCCGGCGCCGTCGAACCACACCTCGACGAGATCGCCGTACTGCGTGCACAGCTCGGTCAGCTGCGCGCAGTAGACCTCGTCGTAGGCGGCCGGATCCGGGTAGCGCGGCTCGTGCCGGTCCCAGGGCGAGAGGTACAGCCCCAGTCCCATGCCGGCCTCGGCGCAGGCATCGGCGAGCTCGCGGACGACGTCGCCGTGGCCGTTCCGCCAGGGGCTCGCCGCGACCGAGTAGTCCGTCGTCGCGGTCGGCCAGAGGCAGAACCCGTCGTGGTGCTTCGCGGTGAGCACGACGTACGCGGCTCCCGCCGTGCGCGCGGCGGCCACCCACTGCCGCGCGTCGAGCTGCGCCGGATCGAACCCGGATGCGGGCAGGGTGCCGTCGCTCCACTCCACCCCGAAGAAGGTGTTGAGCCCGAAGTGCAGGAAGACGCCGATGCCGTCCCGCTGCCACTGCAGCTGGGCGGGCGTGGGGTGCAGCGCGGCGGTCTGCGCGGAGATGGTGGTCACAGAGTGAGAGGATATCCGGCGCATCGCGGGGCTCCATCCCTCGGACAGAGCGCGGGACCCGGCCTCCCTCCCCCTCGGGCCGGATCCCGCGCCGTTCTGGTGTCGGCGACGGTCAGTCGCCGATGAAGCGCACCTCGGTCGGGGCGGACGGGCCGGTGTGCGGCAGCTTCTGCGTGATCGCGGCCGTCTGCGGCCTGGTCAGTTTGCGGTTGAGCACGAGCGTCCAGCTGCCGTCGACCCCCGCGGTCGTGGAGGCCGCCGTCGGGATCCTTCCCGGGCCGGTGACCTTCACGCTCACCGCGGCGCCAGGGGCTCCGACGCCGCGGATCGTGATGCGATCCGGGGCGAGCGCGGCCGTGGTCGCCTTCGGCGCGACGCCCGCGGCATCGTCCTGCACCGCGGAGAGGTTCTTCATCCAGGTGAAGGAGGTCGGCGTGATGCTGTTGTCGCCCCACACCTTGCCGTCGCGGTCGACCGCGTAGGCGAAGAACCCGCCCTTGGTACCACCCTGCGGCTGCCAGGTCGCGTAGGTGTAGGCCGTGGATCCTGGCGCCGTCGCGGGGTCGTAGATCCCCTCGGCGTCGCCCCAGTGCGTGCGGTCCTGCTCCTCGGGGAAGGAGAACCCGGGCAGGAACTGGCAGGGGGCGATCTTGTCGGCGAAGGTGTTCCACGTCGACTGCATGCCCGCGGTGCCGCGGCCGTAGGCCTGCAGGAGCACGTAGGACACCTTCGAGGAGACCGCCGTGAACAGCGGAGTGCTGCCGTTCTGGTTGGTGTCGAAGATGAGGATCTTGTCCGAGCCGGAGGTCGGGCCGATGATGTCGCCGAGGGCGTTGAACACGCCGATCGCCCTGGTCAGGTTGTCACCGGTCGGGTACGACTCCACGTCGATGTCGATGCCGTCGAGGCCGTACGGGGTCACGTAGGTGTCGACGAGCTTCTGCGCGTAGTCGCGATACGCCTGGTCCGTCAGCGGGATGTCCGCCTTCGCGAGCTTGTCGATCCAGAGCGTGTACGCGACCCTGGTGCCGCGCGCATGCAGCGCGGGCACGTACTCGTCGCGCAGAGCACGCCAGTAGTCGGTGTCGGCGGTCGCGCCGGCGTCGAACACCATCGCCACGTCCACCTCGGGCGGAAGATCCGTCATGCGCGTGACATTGGGATCGGGGAGGTTCGAGTTCGCGCTCTGCGGCACCGTGACGTCGCGCCAGGTGCGGTAGTAGGCCATCGTGAGCGGCTCAGCCGAGCACTGCGACGTGTTCCCGACGGGCGCCGAGCCCGTCTCCGCGAGAGCGGACGGCGCTCCGATGATCGCGACTCCGGCGATGAGCGCGCCGAGTCCGACGGCGGCTGTCGTGCGTTTCATGCGTGTCATGCGTGCCTTCTCTCTTCTTCGAGTGGGGTGGCTTCCCCGATCGCGACGTCGAGCGCCGCGAAGTCCTCCAGCGACAGGGCGGATCCCGCGTTCCAGGACCGCTCCGCCATCGCCCGCAGCGGCCCGCGGATCCCCGCGGCGACCTCGGCCGGGGTCTGCGCCTCCGGCCGGTCCGACCACACGGCGAAGGACGCCCCGAGCAACAGCGCGGGGTAGGGCAGCGCCAGCTCCTGCCGCACGGTGCTCTGCCCGTCCGGTCCCCACAGCGCAGGGAAGAGCCCCGGGTGCCAGTCGGCCTCCCAGATGCGCTCCGCGGTCGGGTAGCGGTAGCCCGCGTTCTCGCCGAGCACGTAGTAGAACAGCGCGTCGTTGACGTTGACCAGCCGATGGCCGGCGGCGACGGCGTCCGCGACCGGACGCATCCCGGCGTTCCAGTTCGTCCACCAGGTCAGCACGATCTCGGGATCCAGGCGCTCGCTCGCGCTGCGCAGCAGGCCGTCGTTCCACGCGCGCGCCTCGAAGCCGCGCTCCCGCAGGTGCACGGCGACCCGGTTCACGAACGCGGTGAGCAGATCGAACCCTGTGGCCTGCGCGCCGTAGCGCTCCGCCGCAGCCGTCGCGAGCGCGGGGAAGTCCGCCATGCGATCGAAGTCCACGAACTCGTCGCCGCCCAGGTTCCAGCGCGTGCTGTGCGGGAACACCGGGATCATGTCGTCGATCAGGGCGAGGGCGAAGCGGACCGGATCCTCGCGGGTGATGTCGAGCGCATGATCCGTCGCCAGCCCCGGCGTCTCCGGCAGCCGCAGCTCGGGGTGCGCCGTCAGCACGTGCTGCAGGTGACCGGGCATGTCGAGAGACGGGATCAGGTCGACGTGAAGGTCGCGTGCGGTGGCGACGATGTCCGCGGCCTCGGCGCGGCTGATCCGCTCGGCCGAGACGATCTCGGGGAAGGCCGCCGACTCGAGCCGGAATCCGGGGTTCTCCGAGAAGTGCCACTGGAAGACGTTGACGCCGATGTCCGCGGCGGCGTGCAGCTGCGCGCGGATCCACTCCGCGGGATAGTGCTTGCGCCCCGCATCGAGGTGCAGGCCGCGTTCGGCGACCGCCGGCGCGGAGTGCACGATGCCCTGCGGGACGGCCCTCTGTGCGCGGAGGTTGTGCAACAGCTGCCGGGTGGCCCGGAACGCCCCGGCCGCGGAGGCGGCGGTCACCACGACATCGTGGGCCACGTCGATCGTGAACGACTCGTCGGCAGGATCCCGGGTCGCGAGCGGGCTCAGCCGCAGCCGGATCACCGGATCCGAGACGTCGGCGGCCGCCGCGATCCCGCAGGCCCGCAGCTCGGTCTCGAGGCGCTCGGCCTCCCGGCGCAGCCCCCGGCTCGCCGCGATCACCCGCACCCGCTCCGGCCTCCACATCCCGCCGGCCGGCTCGAACGCCGTGGGCTGCGGGATCGCCATCCAGCGCCCTTCGACAGGCTCAGGAACCGGGCGGCCGGAAAGGCTCATCCCTTGACGCTCCCCTCCTCGACGCCCTTGAAGAACTGCTTCTGCAGGACGGCGAAGAGGACGATGATCGGCACGAGCGCGATCATCGTGCCCGCCGCGATCACGCGCGGGTTGGATCCGAAGTTCGAGTTCAGGTAGTTCATGCCGACCGTGAGCGTGTAGTTCGCAGGATCCGAAAGCACCACGAGCGGCCAGAGGAACTCGTCCCAGGCTCCGATGAACGCGAACAGCGCGACCACGGAGACCATGCCGCGGATGTTCGGCCACACGATGTGGCGCAGGCGCTGCATCGTGTTCGCGCCGTCGATCGTCGCGGCGTCCAGGGTGTCCGCCGGGATCATCCGGCAGGCGGCGGCCATGAGCAGCACGTTGATCGCGGCGATCGCACCGGGCAGGAACACGCCCCACAGGGTGTTCGCCAGGCCCAGGGACTTGACCGTCAGGTACTGGCTCGTCAGCGTGACCTCGCCGGGCAGCAGCAGCGTGGAGAAGAAGATCGCCATGACGATCCCCTTGCCACGGAACTTCAGGCACCCCAGCGCGTAGCCGCCGAGGGTGGCGAAGATCACGTTGGTGATCACGGTGCCGACGCCGACCAGCAGCGAGTTGCGGGCGTAGTCGAGCACCGGGATGGTGCGGAAGACCTCCGCATAGTGGTCGAGCGTGGGAGCGCTCGGGATGAGGTTCGGCGGGAAGCCGTAGATGTTCTCGGCGGATCCCTTGAACGACGTGGACAGCTGCCACAGGAACGGGAACACCATGATCCCGAGGACGACGACGAGCAGCACGTACTTGCCGATCAGCCCGGCCAGGGAGGGCTTCATGATGTCGGCGGATCCGCGTGTGCGATACGCCTTCTCGCGCCGCGGCGGACGGGTGCCGCGACCGCGGCCGGCCGGATCCTGAGCCGCGTGGAGGGCGGCCGTCGCCTGCTCCTCGATCACGCCGGCGCTGCCCGGGGTCTGGAAGGAAGTCATGCCGTCACCTCTGCACGGTCCTTGGCGTCGCGGCGCTCTGCGCGCTGTTGCGCGCGCAGGTCGCGGCGCGTGCGACGACCCGCCAGGGCGTCGCGGATCATCTCGCCGTTGTTGGCGATGCCGACGATGGTCAGCGGGATGAGCGTCAGCAGGAACAGCACGATCGAGATCGCCGAGGCGTAGCCGATCTGCCCGTTCAGGCCCTTGCCCATCGACTGGATGAGCATCACCATGCTCATCGACCGGCCTCCCGGCCCACCGGATCCGGAGGAGAGGATGAACAGCTCGGTGAAGACGCGCACCGCGGCCACGCAGATGAGCACCGAGACGAGCATCATCGGACCGCGGACGCCCGGCACGGTCACCGACCAGAACCGGCGCCAGGCGCCGGCGCCGTCCATCGCGGCGGCCTCGTGCAGCTCCCGCCCGACGTTCCCGAGGGCGGCCAGGTACACGACCATGTAGTAGCCGAGGCCCTTCCACACGGTGAGGCCGATCGCGCAGAAGATGAGCAGCCAGCGGTCGGAGAGGAACTCGATCGGCCGGTCCGCCAGGCCGAAGAACGACAGCGCCGAATTGATCGTTCCGGTGCTGGAGAACAGGAACTCCCACACGATCGCGACGACCACGGCCGAGGCGATCACCGGGAAGTAGAACGTCGTGCGGAAGAACCCGATCGCCGGGATCTTCGCGCGCACCAGCAGCGCCAGCAGGAGCGGGAGGAAGGTGAGCAGCGGCACGCACACCAGCACGTACACGAGCGACGTCGTGAGCGCGTAGCCGAACCGCTCGTCGCCCGCGAGGCGGGTGAAGTTGTCCAGCCCCACGAAGGAGACGGGACGGAGGGGGCGGGCGTCCGTGAAGGCGAGCACCACCGTGTTCAGGAACGGCCACAGGGCGAAGACGAGCACCCAGACCACACCGGGAAGCACCAGCAGATACGGCGTGTACCAACGCTGTCTTCTCATCTGCTCACCCCCTCCTCTCACTCATCGGATCACTTCGAGACGTTCTGGTTGGCGTAGTCCTGCGCCTTCTTCAGCGCGTCCTTCGCCGTGATGTCGCCCTTGATCGCGAGCGCGATCTGCTGCTTGGCGTAGTTCTCCATGGAGTCGACGTAGCCGCTGCCCGGTGCGCCGGGGACGCGGGCCTTGTCCATCTGCGCCGCCGCGAAGGTCGTCGCCTGGGCCTGCTCCGCGTTCTGCGCGGTGCCGGCGAAAGCGGACGGATCCTCGTTGGCCTTCTTCGTGCCGGGGAAGAAGCCGGCGGCGAGCTTCATGAACTCGACCTGGTTCGCGTCGTTCGTGACGTACTCGGCGAAGGCGACCGCGGCGGCAGGGCTCTTCGCGTTCTTGGAGACGCTGATGCCCTGCACGAACAGCGGCGGCTCGCCGAATCCGCCGGTCACCTTGACCGAGGGAAGCAGGGCCGGCGAGTTGACCGCGAGGTTCTTGTCGATGTAGTTCGGGCCGGCGGTCGTCCACGCGACGCTGCCCTTGTTGAAGTTGTCGACGTTGGCGTTGGCCGTGCCGGCGTTCTGCAGCGCCTCGGGGCTGACCGCGCCCTCCTTGTACAGCTCGGCGTACCGCTCGACGATCGCCTCGGCCTCGGGGGTGTCGAAGACGAACTTGCCGTCCTTGACGAAGTCGAAGGTCTTGCCCTGGTCGCTGATGTCGATCTGCAGCGACTTCGGGCTGGGCACGTCGGACAGCGTCGCGACGCCGAGCTTGCCGAGCTTCGACGCGGCGTCCAGCGTCTCGTCGAACGTCTTCGGCGGAGCGGTGAGACCGGCCTTGCCGAGCAGGTCCATGTTCCAGTAGTTCAGCTCGGTGCCGAGGTACCACGGGAAGGCGTAGGTGCCCTCGAGCCCGTCGTAGGTGTAGGCCGCGACGCCGCCGTCGACGTAGTCGCCGATGATCTTCGAGTCCTTCTTCAGGTCGGCGAGCTGGCCGGCCTTGGCGAGCTCCTGCGCGAACTCCGGCGGCAGGTTCACGACGTCGGGGAGCTCGTTCGACTCGGCCTGCTGCAGGATCTTGTCCTCGTAGCCGTCGGCGGGCTGGTCGATCCACTTGACCGTGACGCCGGGGTGCTCCTTCTCGAAGCTCTTCGCGATGTTCTCGAAGTACGGCGTGAACTTGTCGTTCTTCAGCGACCAGGTCTGGAACGTGACCGTGCCCTTGATCTCGCCGTCGGCGGATCCTCCTCCGGAGGCCGCCCCTGAACCGGTGCAGGAGGTGAGAGCGAGCGCCGCGACCGCGGCGATGCCGACGGCGATAGTCGATCGGATCTTCATGGACGTGTTCTCCTTCGAAGTGTCCCGGGTGCATCGCCGGCCGGCGCTGGCATCCCATCACTAAAACGATATAGTGTGCCTAGCATGCCACAAGGACGCGGTGTCGTCCAACAGCACCACTCACCGCCGACACGGTGAACCAAATCCCTTCAGCGACTCAAGGAGGAACTCGATGAGCAGTCCCTGTCGCCCGAACATCGTGTTCGTGCTGACCGACGACCACGCCTCGAATGCGATCGGCTGCTACGGATCGGTCGTCAACACCACACCAGGCATCGACGCGATCGCGGCGGCCGGGATGCGCTTCGACCGCGCTCTGGTGGAGAACGCGCTGTGCACGCCGAGCCGGGCGGCGTTCCTCACCGGCACCTACAGCCACACGAGCGCCGTCACCACGCTCGCCACGCATCTGACGAACGACCACGAGACCTTCATCACGGCGCTCAAGGCGGCGGGGTACCGCACCGCGATGTTCGGCAAGTGGCACCTCGGCCACGGCCCGGAGCACGATCCCGTGGGCTTCGACCACTGGGAGGTGCTGCCGGATCAGGGCGAGTACTTCGATCCCGAGTTCTTCACGCCGGACGGCCAGGTGCGCCACGAGGGCTACGTCACCGACATCATCACCGACCACGCACTGGCGTGGATGGAGGCGCAGGGCGACGAGCCCTATTGCGTGCTGGTGTGGCACAAGGCCCCGCACCGCCCCTGGCTTCCGCACCCGCGGCACGCGGACCTGTTCACGGATCCGATCCCGCTGCCGCCCACCTTCGACGACGACTACGACGGCCGCGGCACCCCCGCGCACCACGCCACGATGCGCATCGCCGACTACCTCACGGACATCGACCTCAAGGAGGATCCACCCGCCGAGCTCGGCTACGCCGAGCGCGCGGTGTGGAAGTACCAGCGCTACATGCAGGACTACCTGCGCTGCGTCGCCGCGGTGGACGAGGGCGTGCAGGCGCTCACCGAGTTCCTTCACGAGAAGGGCCGGTTCGACGACACGGTCACGATCTATGCGTCCGACCAGGGCTTCTACCTCGGCGAGCACGGCTGGTTCGACAAGCGGTTCATGTACGAGGAGTCGCTGCGGATGCCGCTCGTGCTCAGCTACCCCGCCCGCGTCGCGGCCGGGGCCAGCACGGAGGCGCTCGTCTCGAACGTCGACATCGCGCAGACCCTGCTCGACTTCGCCGGGGTCGCGGCGCCCGAGGGCATGCAGGGCCGCAGCCTCGTGGAGCTCCTGACCGCGGCGGATCCGACTCCCGTGCGCGACGCCCACTACTACCGGTTCTACGAGCACGACGACCACATGCACCATGTCTGGGCGCACTACGGCGTGCGCACCGACCGCTACAAGCTGATCTACTACTACGCCGACGGAATGGGTCTGCCCAATACGGGCAACACGTCCTATCCTCCGGAGTGGGAGCTCTTCGACCTCGAGAAGGATCCGTACGAGCTCACCAGCGTGCATCTCGATCCCGCGTACGCCGACATCCGGCGTGAGCTCACCCTGAAGCTGTGGGATCTCCAGCAGGACCTCGGCGATTCCCCTCACCCGCGCCAGCCCGTCCCGGAAGGACGTACTCGATGACCCTCGGCACCGACGCCGCACACTCCGCCGCTCCGAGCGGAGCCGCCCCGCTGCGGTTCGGCGCGAACTACACGCCGTCGAAGGAGTGGATGCACTCCTGGCTCGACCTCGACCTCGAGGTCGTGCGGCGCGACTTCGCCGGGCTCGCCGCGCTCGGACTCGACCACGTGCGGATCTTCCCGCTGTGGCCTGTGCTGCAGCCGAACCGGACCCTCATCCGGGAGAAGGCGGTCGCCGACGTCCGCGCCGTGGTCGACGTCGCCGCCGAGTTCGGCATGGACGCGAGCGTCGACGTGATCCAGGGCCATCTGTCGAGCTTCGACTTCATCCCGTCGTGGCTCTTCACCTGGCACGACAAGAACATGTTCACGCACCCCATCGCGCTGAGCGGGCAGGTCGCGCTCGTGGAGCGCCTCGGCGAGGCGCTCCACGACGCCCCGAACTTCCTCGGCTTCACCCTCGGCAACGAGGTGAACCAGTTCTCCGCGGCCGTGCACCCGCACCCGTGGCCCGTGACGCCCGATGAGGCCGCGGGCTGGCTCACCGCACTGCTGGACGCGGCGGAGCGCTCCGCTCCGGGGCTCCCCCACGTGCACAGCGAGTACGACGCGGCCTGGTACATGGACGGCCACGGCTTCGTGCCGACGCACGCCAGCCGCATCGGCGCCATGACGACCGTGCACTCGTGGATCTTCAACGGCACCGCCCAGCGCTACGGCGGGCGGAGCGCGGCGAGTGACCGGCACGCCGAGTACATGATCGAGCTGTCCCGCGCCTTCGCGACGGATCCGCACCGTCCGGTCTGGCTGCAGGAGGTCGGCGCCCCGTCGAACTGCCTGACGCCCGAGCAGACCCCCGACTTCCTCGAGGCGACGGTGCGGGCCGCGGCGCGCACCGAGAACCTCTGGGGCGTGACCTGGTGGTGCTCCCATGACGTGGGCCGCGAACTCGCCGACTACCCCGAGCTCGAATACTCCCTCGGCCTGATCGACCAGACGGGCGCGGCCAAGCCCATCGGGCGGCGCTTCGCGGAGATCATCCCCGAGCTGCGCGCGCGGCAGCAGGCGCCGGCCCGCACGACGGCGATCGTGATCGAGGTCGACGCGGACGAGATCCCGGTCAGCCGCGCCGCGATGAGCCCGGGGGGCGCCATCTTCCAGGCGTGGGTCGACGCATGCGGGTCCGGTCACGACGTGACCTTCGTCACCTCGCGCACCGCGGCGGATCCGGCCGACCTCGCCGCGCGCGGGATCACCGACCTGATCCGTCCCGATCTGAGCACCGGATCCGGGAGCTACTCCTCGAACAACACCGTCGTCGACGGCGCGGAGGATGTCGCGGAGGTCTCCGTATGACGCGGCCGAACGTCGTCGTGATCTACGCCGACGACCTCGGCTACGGCGATGTCGGCTGCTTCGGCGGCGACGACGTCCTCACTCCGCATCTGGACCGGCTGGCCGCACGCGGGGTGCGGCTGACGAACTGGTACTCGAACTCGCCCGTCTGCTCGCCGTCCCGCGCGGCGCTGCTGACGGGGCGCCACCCGGTGCACGCCGGAGTGCAGGAGATCCTCGGCGGGAAGCGCGGCACCGCAGGGCTGCCCGCGCAGTCGACGCTCGCCTCCCGCCTGCAGGACGAGGGGTACCGCACGGGGATCTTCGGCAAGTGGCACCTGGGCACGGGCTCCGGCTACCGTCCGCTCGACCGGGGCTTCGAGCAGCACTTCGGCTTCCTCGCCGGCTGCGTGGACTACTACTCGCACATCTTCTACTGGGGCCAGGGCCAGAACCCGGTGCACGACCTGTGGGACGACGAGCGCGAGGTGTACGACAACGGCCGCTACCTCACCGAGGTCATCGCGGAGAAGGCCGCGGACTTCATCGGCGCGAACGCCGCGGATCCGTTCCTCTGCTACGTGCCGTTCAACGCTCCGCACTATCCGATGCACGCGCCGAAGGAGTACGTCGACCGCTTCCCCGACCTGCCGGACGATCGCCGCATCATGGCGGCGATGATCGCCGCCATGGACGACGGCGTCGGCCGCATCCTGGATGCGCTCGACGAGGCGGGGATCGCGGAGGACACGATCGTGTTCTTCTCGTCCGACAACGGCCCCTCCACCGAGAGCCGCAACTGGCTGAACGGCGAGGAGATCGACTACCAGGGCGGATCCACCGGCGGCCTGCGCGGCAACAAGGGCTCGCTGTACGAGGGCGGGATCAGGGTGCCGGCGGTCGTCTCCTGGCCCGGCACGCTGCCGCGGGGTGCGGAGTGGGCGGAGCCGGGCGCGATGACGGACATCGTGCCCACCGTGCTCGACGCGATCGGCGCTCCGGCGGCGGACGACGCCGACGGGACGAGCGTGCTGGCCGCGCTCCGCGCGCTCGAACCGCTTCCGGCGGAGCGCACGCTGTTCTGGGAGTACGGCCCTCAGCTGGCCGCCCGCCGCGGACCCTGGAAGCTCACGACGTCGCCCCGGGAGCACCTCGGCGGGCCGTTCGTGCTCGGCGCCAGCGTTCTCGCGAACCTCGACGAGGATCCGGCCGAAACCGTGGATCTGTCGGCGCGGCACCCCGAGATCGCGGACGCGCTGCGCGCCGAGCTCGAGGAGTGGGCGCAGAGCTTCGGCTGGGATCCGGCGCCCTGGCTGTGAGCGCCGGGCGGGTCAGCCCTGGCCGTTGACCCGCTCGGCCTCCTTGGCCGCGACGATCTTGCGCAGGCCGGAGCTGGAGAACCGGTGGTCGCGGCTGTTGAAGTACAACTCGATCCCGGCCTCCTCGCAGTACGCGCGGCCGGTGAAGTCGCGGTCCTCGTACTCGTCGCCGACGATGCGCACGTCGAGCTTGAAGGAGCGGAGGATGTCCTCGAGGTCCTGCTCGGTCGAGTACGGGACGATCTCGTCGACGTATTCGCAGCCGCGCAGCTGGATGTAGCGCTCGACCACCGTCTGAGTGGGAGCGTTCTTCTCCGGGCGGTCCAGGGTGGGATCCATCTGCAGGCCGCAGATGAGGTAGTCGCACTGCCGCTTGGCCTCGGCGAGCATCATGATGTGCCCCGCGTGCAGCAGGTCGAAGGTGGAGAAGGTGATCCCCACGCGCGGCCCCGGGTTGTAGTCCTGGTGCTTCTTCGCGTTCACGGCGTCCGGCGTCATCAGCGAATTCCTCTCGTCGGCCCAGAGCACTCTATCGAACGGGTCGGGACCGTCCCTGGGCGCGTCCCGGCGACGCCCCTGCCCGATGCGTCGTCTCGCCGTGCGCCGCGGCCGCCGCGTCTCAGCGGCCGGGCGCGGCGGTGCTCTCGCGGATCGTCAGGGCGGGGGCGGTGCCGCGCCGGGACGGCAGCGGATCCGCGGATCCGATCCGCTCCAGCAGGAACGCCGCGGCCTGCTCGCCGAGCGCGAAGGTGTCGCGTGTGAGGCACGTGATCGACGGATGCACGAGCCCGGTCACCACGGAGTCGTCGAAGGATGCCACCGACAGCGCTTGCGGCACCCCGACGCCCATCTCCTGCGCGACCCTCAGCCCCGCGATCGCCATCACGTCGTTGTCGTAGACGACGGCGGTCGGCCTCGCTGCGCGGCTGAGCAGCGTGCGGGTGGCGGCCGTGGCGGCCGCCGGGGAGAAGTCGGTGACGAAGGTCTCGCCGGCGACGTCCCGTGCCGCGAGAGCGGCCAGCACGTCGGCGCGGATGCGGGTGTGCTGGAACTCAGCCGGCCCGGAGACGTAGGCGATCTCGCGGTGCCCGAGCGCGGCGAGGTAGTCGAACAGCGCGTGCGCGGCGGCCTCGTCATCGAGCCAGATGGCGGGAGGATCGCCCGCCGTGTCCCTGCTGCCGATCACCACGGCCGGCAACGGCAGTGAGGGCAGCAGCGCCAGACGCGGGTCGTCGTCGCGCGGATCGATCACGATCACGCCGTCGACCTGATTCGCGCTGCGCCAGCGCCGGTACGTCGCCATCTCCTCCTCGATCGAGGAGACCACGACCAGCTGCAGCGCGACGCCGTGCTGTGCCAGGGCCGACTGCACGCCGGCGATGAGGTCGGTGAAGAAGGCCTCGGTGCCGAGGGTGCGCGCCGGGCGGTTGACCGCGAAGCCGACGACGCCGGCGCGGGATCCGACCAGGGCCCGCGCGGCCGAGCTCGGCTGCCACTGGTGCTCCTCGGCGATGTCGAGGATGCGCTGACGGGTCTGCTCGCTGACGCCGGGGCGCCCGTTCAGCGCGAAGGAGACCGCGCCGGGGGACACTCCCGCGAGCCGGGCGATATCGGCGATGGTGATGCGCTTCGCCTGTGACATAGACTCACCGTACTAGATCGTTTTAGTTGGCCCTGCGGGAGAGGATCTCCCCAGGCGTTCTGACATTCTCGCACCGCGAAGGAGCACCCCCGTGCACGAAGAGACCTCGCTCACCGTCGGCCGCGTCACCCGCGTGCTCGGCGAGCGCGTGCGCCCCGCCGTCCACTCCGCCCGCATCCCGCTGGAGATCGCCGCACACGTCCTGCCCGGCGAGCCGATCCCGGCCGCCGAGGGCATGGCGCTCGAGTACGCGCCGTTCTCGGCCGGGCAGCAGTGGGGTCCCGCCTGGGGCACGACGTGGTTCCGCCTCCGCGGCACCGTGCCGGCCGAGTGGGCCGGCAAGCGCGTCGAGGCGCTCGTCGACCTCGGCTTCGACATCAACATGACGGGCTTCCAGTGCGAGGCCCTCGCCTACCGCACCGGCGCCGACGGCGAGCCGGTCCCGCTGAAGAGCCTCAACCCGCGCAACCAGTGGCTCCCGATCACGGAGCGGGCCGAGGGCGAGGAGGCGGTCGAGCTGTACCTCGAGGGCGCCTCCAACCCGGTGCTGCTGGACTACCACCCCTTCCTGCCGACGCAGGAGGGCGACATCCTCACCTCATCGCCGGATCCGCTCTACCGCGTGCGGCACATGGACCTCGCGGTGTTCGAGACCGAGGTGTTCGAGCTCTCCCTCGATCTCGAGGTGCTGCTCGACCTGCAGGCGGAGCTCCCCGAGACCAGCCCGCGGCGCATGCGGATCCTGCAGGCGCTCGACGACGCGCTCGACGTGCTCGACCTGCAGCGGATCGTGCAGACCGCGGGCGACGCCAGGGCGCAGCTCGCCGATGTGCTGGCGGCGCCGGCCGATGCGAGTGCGCACCGGATCGCCGCGATCGGGCACGCGCACATCGACTCCGCCTGGCTGTGGCCGCTGCGCGAGACCGTGCGCAAGGTCGCCCGCACCACCTCGTCGATGACGACCCTGCTCGAGGAGCAGCCGGAGTTCCGCTACGGCATGTCCAGCGCGCAGCAGTACGCGTGGATGAAGGAGCACCGCCCCGAGGTCTACGCCCGGATCAAGGCCGCCGTCGCCGAGGGACGCTTCCTGCCCCTCGGGGGCATGTGGGTCGAATCCGACACCGTCATGCCGACCGGCGAGTCGCTCGTGCGGCAGTTCTCGCACGGCCAGCGCTTCTTCGAGAGCGAGTTCGGGATCCGGTCGAAGGGCGTGTGGCTGCCGGACAGCTTCGGCTACTCCCCCGCCCTGCCGCAGCTCATGCGAAGGGCCGGCTTCGAGTGGTTCTTCACGCAGAAGATCTCGTGGAACCAGCGCAACGTGTTCCCGCACCACAGCTTCGACTGGGAGGGCATCGACGGGTCGCGGATCTTCACGCACTTCCCGCCGATGGACACCTACAACTCGCAGCTGAGCGGCATGGAGGTCGCCAAGGCCTCGCGCCAGTTCAAGGAGAACCGCGTCGCGACGCGCTCGATCGCCCCGGTGGGCTGGGGCGACGGCGGCGGCGGAACGACCCGCGAGATGACCGGCAAGGCCTCCCGCCTCGCCTCTCTGGAGGGATCCGCCCAGGTGGAGTGGATCCACCCCGACGAGTTCTTCGACGCCGCCAAGGCGGAGCTTCCGGATCCGGCCGTGTGGGTCGGCGAGCTGTACCTCGAGCTGCACCGCGGGACGCTCACGAGCCAGCACGCCACGAAGGCGCTGCACCGCTGGGCGGAGCAGGCGCTCATCGAGGCCGAGCTGTGGGCATCGACCGCGGCCGTGCGCCTCGGTGCGACGTATCCGCACGACGAGCTCGACCGGCTGTGGCAGACGGTGCTGCTGCACGAGTTCCACGACATCCTCCCCGGCACCTCCATCGCGTGGGTGCACCGCGAGGCGGTCTCGGTGCTCTCCGGGGTGCTCGACGAGGCCCGTGCGCTGTCCGAGGCGGCGCGCGCCGCGCTCGCCGGTTCCGGAGACGTGGAGCTCGTGTTCACCCCGACGTCGGTGGGTGTCGGATCCGGTGCCCAGGCACTTGGCGCCGCCCTCACCTCCACTCCGGGGTCGTTGAGCGAGGACGGCGTAGCCGACCGAGACGAAACGCCGGTTGCCGGAGATCCGACTCAGATCCGCTACGTGCCCCTCCCCGTCTCCCTCACCGAGGTGCCCGACGGCTTCCGTCTCGAGAACGGGTTGGTGATCGTCACGGTCTCCCCCGAGGGCCTGATCACCTCGGCCATCGACAAGGCGTCCGGCCGGGAGACCATCCCCGCCGGCAAGCCTGCGAACCTGTTCCAGCTGCACCAGGACTTCCCGAACATGTGGGACGCGTGGGACATCGACAGGTTCTACCGCAACCGCGTGGACGACCTCGTGGCGGTGTCGTCGATCTCGGCGTCCGTCGAGGGCGGCGTCGCGACGATCGTGGTCGAGCGGCCGTTCTCGGAGTCCTCGCTGCGGCAGACGATCACCCTGCGTCCCGGATCCCGCACGGTCCTGCTCCGCAATGAGATCGACTGGCACGAGACGGAGAAGCTGCTCAAGCTCGCCTTCCCGCTCGAGGTCTTCGCCAGGGAGACGGCCGCCGAGACGCAGTTCGGCTTCCAGCGCAGGGTCACGCACGTGAACACGAGCTGGGAGGCCGCGAAGTTCGAGACCTCGATGCACCGCTTCGTGCTCGTGCAGGAGGACGGCGGCTTCGGCGCCGCGCTCGTGAACGACTCGATCTACGGCTTCGACACCACCCGCGACGTGGACGGCGACGACGTCACCACGACCGTGCGCCTGTCGCTGCTGCGCGCCCCGCGCTTCCCCGATCCCGACACCGATCACGGGCGGCACGAGATCCAGGTCGGCCTGGTGATCGGCGCCGACGCCGAGATCGCGACCGCCGAGGGCATCGCGCTGAACGCGCCGTCGACCGTCGTCCGCGGCGCGAACGAGGTGGAGCCGCTGGTCGCCGTGTCCGGTGAGGGCATCGTGGTGTCGAGCGTGAAGCTCGCCGACGACCGCTCCGGCGACGTGATCGTGCGCGTCTACGAGTCACTCGGCCGGCGCACGTCCGGATCCCTGTCGGTCGGCTTCGCGCACAGCGGGATCCGCGAGGTCTCGCTCATCGAGGACGAGCTGGAGTCACCGCGCACCGGCGAGGCGCTGTCGCTGCGCCCCTTCGAGGTGCGCACGCTCCGCATCGCCCGGGCCTGACACGCGCTGGTCTCGCGGGCCTCACTCCCGCCGAGACCCCCTCGCAGCACCGACGCCCCCTCCCACTAACGCACCCCAGAGGGGGCGTCGGTGCGCAGAGGGGGCGTCGGCGTATCTGGGCGCGTTCCGCGAGCGCTCGCGATGCGGCGCGAGGGGGCGACTCAGCCCAGGACGCGGGTGAATGCGTCGCGGCTGATGCCCTGCTCCAGGATCCGCGCGGACCACTCGCGGGCGCTGTGCAGGCTGTGGTCGCGGTAGTTGCCGCACTCCACGGCGCTCACGCCGGGGACGTCGCTCCACTGCGCCTTCTCGGCGATGAAACGCAGGCTGTCGGTGATCACATCGACGAGCGCCGGGACTTCGGGGCGGCCCCACATGATGAGGTGGAACCCGGTGCGGCAGCCGAACGGAGAGATGTCGATCACGCCGTCGACGCGGTCGCGCAGCAGCGAGGCCAGCAGGTGCTCGATCGTGTGCAGGCCGGCCGTGGGGATCTCGCCCTCGTTCGGCTGCACGAAGCGCACGTCGAAGTTGGAGATCTCGTCGCCGCGCGGCCCCTGCTCGACGCCGATCAGGCGCACATAGGGCGCGTTGACGGCGGTGTGGTCCAGGGTGAAGCTCTCGACCTCGGCCATGCGGATCTCCTTCGGGTGGCGGATGGATGACGAGCCGGATCCGGCCCGGATCCGAGGCTACCCCGCCGACCCACGCCGGGGGCCGCCGACCGCAACACGATGACGGATCCGGGCGCGGCTCCGACCCTCAGCGGGTGCGGATCCCCGCGAAGAACGCGCGGACGTCGCCGGCGAGCAGATCGGGGCGCTCCAGGGCGGCGAAGTGGCCGCCCTCGTCGAAGCGGCTCCAGTGCACGATGTTGTCGTTGTCGCGCTCGGCGAAAACGCGGATCGTCTGGAAGTCGTCCTTGAAGACGGCGACGCCGGTGGGCGCGTGGTTCACCTGCGGCTCGGCCTGAGCCTGCGCGTTCTCGAAGTAGCTGCGACTCATCCCCGCCGCCGCGTTCGCGAACCAGTTCACGCTGACCTCGAGCAGGATCTTCTCCAGCGGCACGAGGGAGGTGCCGTTGCCGAAGCTGTTGAACAACTCGCTGTACGCGAGCAGGCCGATCGGGGAATCGCTGAGTCCGACCGCGACCGTCTGCGGGCGGGAGGCGTTCATCGTGTTGTAGCCGCCCACCGACTGGAACCACTGCATGTGCTCGAGTCCTGCGTAGTCGGCGGGCTCGAGGCGCTCGAACTCGCTCGGGTCCCCGGAGGGGAACGAGAACAGCTGCAGCACGTGCAGGCCGAGGAAGCCCTCCGGGGCGAGCAGGCCGAGCTCGCGCGCGACCATCGCGCCGTTGTCGGATCCGTGCACGCCGTAGCTCTCGTAGCCGAGTCCGCGCATGAGCGCGTCGTACGCCCTGGCCACGCGCGCCATCGTCCATCCCGATGCGGTCACCGGCTGCGAGAAGCCGTAGCCCGGCGCATCGGGGACGACGACGTCGAAGGCGTCCTCCGCGCGGCCGCCGTAGGCCACCGGGTCGACGAGGCGGTCGATCACGTCGAGGTAGTCGACCGAGGATCCGGGGTAGGTGTGCGCCAGCAGCAGGGGCGTCGCGCCCTCGTGCGCCGAGCGTACGTGGATGAAGTGGATGTCCTGGCCGTCGATCTCGGCGACGAAGTGCGGGAAGGCGTTGATCCGCGCCTCAGCGGCGCGCCAGTCGAAGGCGCGCCACGCGGCGAGCGCCTCACGGAGGTAGTCGTTGGGGGTGCCAGTGGTCCAGTCGTCGGCGGGCGCCGGCTGCGGCAGGCGGGTGCGCGCCAGGCGATCCTGCAGGTCGGCGACTTCGGCGTCGGTGACGGAGACGGTGAACGGGCGGAGGGCGAGGGCTGCGGTGTTGTTCATGTCTCAGACACTATGAGCCCATTAGGCTGGATTCATTCCTAATGGATCACACCGATGGGAGATCCCGTGACCGGCCCTTCCGCGCGGCTCCTCGCGCTGCTGTCACTGCTGCAGACCGGATCCGCGCGCACCGGCACGGAGCTCGCCGAGCGCCTCGGCGTGAGCGGTCGCACGGTACGCGCCGACATCGAGCGCCTGCGCGAACTCGGCTATCCGGTGGATGCGACGCGCGGCGCGGTCGGCGGCTATCGCCTGGGGGCGGGCGGATCCCTCCCTCCTCTTCTGCTCGACGACGAGGAGGCCGTCGCGGTGACCGTCGGTCTGCAGGCCGCTGCGGGCATCGTCGGCATCGAGGACGTCCGCGCCAGGGCGCTCGCGAAGATCGAGCAGGTGCTCCCGGCGCATCTGCGGCCCACCGTGGAGGCGCTCGGATCCACCGTCGACCGCGGACAGGAGAACGTCGGCACCGACGCGCCGGATCCCGAGGTCGATCCCGCCGTGCTGCGGGCCGTCGCCGCGGCGATCCGCGACACCGAATGGCTGCGCTTCGACTACGAGGACGCGCCCGTGCTGGTCGAGCCGTACCGGCTGCTGAGCTGGCAGCGACGCTGGCACCTCGTCGCCCGCGACCCGCAGAACGGATCCTGGGGCACCTACCGGGTGGACTGGATGACGCTGCGGATGCCGACGCGACGGCCGTTCACGCCGCAGCCACTCGCGGGCGGCGACTACACGGCCTTCGCGATGCGGACGATCGCGGCGAGCGGCTGGAAGGTGCATGCGCGACTGCGCGTGGACGCCCCCGCGCAGAGCGTGCTCGACCGCATCAACCCCACCGTCGGCGTGGTCGAACCGCTCGACGCCGACCACTGCGTCCTGGTGACCGGCGCCGACAGCCTCGATACCGTCGCCGCGTACATCGGGATGCTGATGATGGACTTCACCGTGGAGAGCCCGCCCGAGCTGATCCCCCGGCTGCGCCTGCTGTCCGAGCGCTACGCCAGGGCCGTCGCGGGATCCTGATGTACGGATCGGATCCGAATCATCATCGATCAGGCCGAATTCGCCTCAATCGATGACGGGCGCGCGCGTCATCCCGAGCCCGAGCCCGAGCCCGATGACCACGGCGCCCAGGAACGCCGTTCCGAGCGCTGCCGCGATCGGCCCCGCCCATGCGCCGATCGTCGCAACAGGCGAGCCGAGCGGTGCCGATGCGAACAGCGCGAGTGACGCCGCGCCGATCCCCCACGACCCGACCAGTACCCAGGCCGGCGCCCAGTTCCACGGAGACGGCACCGCTCGGGCGACTCCGATCGCGATGACCGCGAGCACGGTCAGCAGGAACACCACTACTTGAAAAGGGAAGACGATGCTCTTCCAGGCGTTCTCCCCTGCCTGGGGATTCGCCGGATCCTTCGAGATGAGTCCGAACACGAGCGCCGCCGCCAGCGGGTTCGCGAGCAGGATCTGCAGCAGCGCCACTGCGGTAGCGAACGGCCGGCGTCCCGTAACGCTCCCGGCACGCCCGAGCCCGATCACGAGCACCACGGCGCCGAGGGCCCAGAGCGCATCCTTGACGTACGAGATTCCACCCAGCGGCCCACGCGCGACGAGCCCGACGACGGCGGACAGCACCAGCGCGACGCCCCCGATCACCCAGGTACGGCGACGCTGCACCTGGGCATCCGCGTTGGTCATGGGGTCACCCTAGCGGCCGTAGCGCGCGACGATCTCCTCGGTGAGCGGAGGCCAGATCCGCTTGTGCTCCTCGCCGAACGGCACCCCGGAGAGGAACGCCGCCGCGATATCGCGCGACCGGTCGATGAACAGGAAGCTGCCGAGGGCGCCGAAGTGGCCGGCGGTCTCGGGCGGGAACTCGTCGCTCAGCCAGTGCGGACTCTTGACGCCCTTGAGTTCGAAACCGAGGCCCCACTGGTTGTCCGGGTAGGAGCCGTAGCCGGGTACGAGGCCGCGCAGCCCCTGGTGCGAGACGGTGAGCGCGAGATCGCGCAGCGCGGCAGGGATGAGCGTGGGACGCAGCACCTCACGGCCGAAGATCAGCAGATCCTCGATCGAGGCGGACGCCCCGGCCGACGGGCGGCCGGTCACGTCGGTGCGCTCCATACCGAGCGGAAGCGTCACCTCGCGCAGCATCCAGTCCGAGAACTCCATGCCCACGGCGTCGGCGACATGCGCGGCGAGGGCGTCGAACCCGGCGTTCGAGTAGATGCGCCGCTCGCCCGGGGCCTTCTGCGGCTCGGATCCCTCCATCGGCAGCCCGCTGGTGTGGTCGAGCAGGTTCAGCACGGTCGAGCCCGCGGGTCCCGCCGGCTCGTCCAGATCCACGAGCCCGCGCTCGACCGCGACGAGGGCGCCCCACGCGGTCAGCGGCTTCGTCACAGAGGCCAACGGAAGCACCGCCTGCGGATCCCCCTGTACCGCGAGGGTGGCCTCTGGGCCGGTGACCCCGACGAGGGCGGTGTGCGGGAAGCCGTCGGTCGCGGCGAAGGTCGTCGTCTCCACGGATCCATCGTCCCATGGGCCGGATCCCCTCCTCCGCCCTCCGCGAGAAACCAGATCCTGCACGAGACACCAGGGCTGACGTGGTGTTTGATGCAGGATCTGGTTTCTCGCCGAGTCGAGGGCCAGCACGCAGAAGCTGCGCCGATGTCACACTTCCGCGCCGGCCGGTGTCTCCATGTTCGAAAGCACGAGAACCGTGCCGCAGAAGGAGCAGATCATGACGATTCAGGCCCGCATCCCCGCGACCGAGGTGACCGGACTGTACGGCGCCGTGGTGAAGTTCGCCACGAAGAAGATGTTCGGCCGGGTGCCCGACTCGATCGGGGTGCTCTGGCACCACCGGCCGGTGTTCACCGACATGATGAACTTCGGCCGCAAGACCGAGAAATGGCACGAGCTCGACAAGAGCCTGTCGACGTTGGCCGCCATGACGGCGGCGGCGACCGTCGGCTGCAGCTTCTGCCTCGACCTGCACTACTTCATGGCCCACGACAAGGGGCTGGACGAGGAGAAAGCCCGCGAGGTGCCGATCTGGCGCGAGTCCACCCGGTTCACGCGCCGGGAGCGACTCGTGATGGAGTACGCCGAAGCGATGAGCCTGACGCCGCCCGCCGTCACCGACGAGCTCTCCGACGCGCTGCTCGCAGAGCTGGGCGCCCCTGCGCTGCTCGAGCTCGCCGCGAAGGTCGGCTACCTCAACGCGACGGCCCGATCCAACATCGCGCTCGGGATCCACTCCGACGGTTTCGCGGACGCCTGCGGTCTTGCGCCCCTGGCCACGCGGAGCGAGACCCGCGTAACGTCGCAGGCATGAGCGACGCGAGCCGGCCGGCGCCCGAGGATCCGTTCGTCACGCACCGCGGCCTGTTGTTCACGGTCGCGTACGAGATGCTCGGATCCGCTGCGGACGCCGAGGACGTGCTGCAGGAATCCTGGCTGCGCTGGTCCGCCGACGACCGCGGCGATGTGCTCGACCCGCGCGCCTACCTGGTGCGGATCGTCACGCGGCAGGCTCTCAATCAGCTGCGGACGGCCTCGCGCCGGCGCGAGGAGTACGTCGGGCCCTGGCTGCCAGAGCCCCTGCGCACCACGCCGGACGTCGCGGACGACGTGGTGCTCGCCGAGAGCGTCTCGCTCGCGATGCTGACCGTGCTCGAGACCCTCGGACCGACCGAGCGCGCGGTGTTCGTCCTGCGCGAGGTGTTCGACGTCCCGTTCGACGAGATCGCCGAGGCCGTGGGCAAGGCGCCCGCGACGGTGCGGCAGATCGCGCACCGCGCCCGCGACCATGTCGCCGCCCGCCGTCCGCGGGTCGCCGTCGACGCCTCCGAACACGACCGGGTCGTGGAGCGCTTCATCGCGGTCATGAACTCGGGCGACGTGCAATCGCTCATGGACGTGCTCGCGCCCGACGTGGTTTCGGTGACCGACAGCGGCGGACTCGTCCGGCATGCCGCCCGGCGGCCGCTGCACGGCGCAGAGCGCGTCGTGGCGTTCCTGCAGGGCAGCATCGCGAAGCTCGACACGGCCTTCGCGGTGGTGCCCTTGCGCGTCAACGGCATGCTCGGCGCGGGGATCCAGGTCGGGGGCGAACTGCTCGCCGCCGTGAGCTTCGCGGTCGAGGACGGTCGCATCACCCGGGTGTTCTCGGTCGCCAATCCGGAGAAGCTCTCGGGCCTCGACGCCGAGGCGCCGCTCGCCCGCTGACCTGTCGGACTACTCGGCCGGTCCGCGGTATCGGTTGCCGCGCGGTCGCCGCCCCTGCCCCGTTCGAGGTTCGCGGCGAGCGCGCTCCTCGCTGCGTTCGATGCCCAGCAGTGCGACGACGCATCCCGCCATCACCACGACGATGGCACGGGTCGCCCACAGCATCGGCACGGATCGCACGGTGACGTCCTCGATCGGGAGCCCGAACACGACGCCCAGCATCGCGGGACCCGACCCGCGCCCCGGGGCCCATCCATGGGTGTCCAGGGCCAGCATGGCCGTCACACCGGAGACGGCGACGAGGAGCAGCAGGACCATGATGAGAAGGACGCGCGGCGATGTGCGCCCGCGTCGCCGCGTCAGGGCGTGCAGCACGACCGCCACCGGCCACAGCACGATCATGCCCACGAGGATGCCGAGCAGCTCGGCCAGCGGCACGAGGAGCAGCGCGAACAGCAGAGCGGATCCCAGCCCTTCGGCGTATCCGTCCTGCACCGTGATCGCCACGGCGCAGGGAAGGCCGGCGGCCAGCACCAGACCTCCGGCACCCCACGCCGCCGCACGCGCCGTGACGGGGAAACCGGTCAGGCCGAGCGCGGTGACGATCGCCGCGACCAGCGCCGACGGGATCCCGCCGAGGACCATCAGCCGCGTGGACTCCGGATCCTCCGCGCCACGCAGGGCGAACACGACGACGGCGCACCCGAGTGCCAGCGCGATCCCGAGCGCGAGGACGATGACGACGGTGCGTGCACGCGGCGGCGCCCCTGCCGAGACCCCCGGCAGGGGCGCCGCCGACGTCATGCTCAGGCGCCCTTCAGACGCTCCGAGAGGTAGGCGTCGAGCTCGCCCAGCGGCACGCGCTCCTGCGCCATGGTGTCGCGGTCGCGCACGGTCACGGCGTTGTCGTCGAGCGAGTCGAAGTCGATCGTGACGCAGAACGGGGTGCCGATCTCGTCCTGGCGGCGGTAGCGTCGCCCGATCGCTCCGGCGTCGTCGAAGTCGATCGCCCAGTGACCGCGGAGCTTGTCGGCGACCTCGCGGGCGAGCGGCGAGAGGCGCTCGTTGCGCGAGAGCGGCAGCACCGCGACCTTGACCGGGGCGAGGCGCGGGTCGAGCTTCAGCACGGTGCGCACATCGGTGCCGCCCTTGGCGTTGGGCACCTCCTCCTCGATGTAGGCGTCCACGAGGAACGCCATCATCGAGCGGGTCAGGCCGAACGAGGGCTCGATCACGTACGGGATGTACTTCTCGCCCGAGGCCTGGTCGAAGTAGCTGAGCGACGAGCCGGAGGCCTCGCTGTGGCTGGACAGGTCGTAGTCGGTGCGGTTCGCGACGCCCATGAGCTCGCCCCACTCCTTGCCGGCGAAGCCGAAGCGGTACTCGACGTCGATCGTGCCGGCCGAGTAGTGGGCGCGGTCATCCTCCGGCACGTCGAACTGGCGCATGTTCTCCGGGCTGATCCCGAGGTCGATGAACCAGTCCCAGCACTCCTGCACCCAGTGCTCGAACCACTCCTGCGCCTCGGCGGGCGGCACGAAGTACTCGATCTCCATCTGCTCGAACTCGCGCGTGCGGAAGATGAAGTTGCCGGGGGTGATCTCGTTGCGGAACGCCTTGCCCACCTGGCCGATGCCGAAGGGCGGCTTCTTGCGGCTCGCAGTGAGCACGTTCGAGAAGTTCACGAAGATGCCCTGCGCGGTCTCGGGACGCAGGAAGTACACGCCCGACTCGTCGTCCACCACGCCGAGGTAGGTCTTCACCAGGCCCGAGAACGCCTTCGGCTCGGTGTACTGGCCCTTCGTGCCGCAGTTCGGGCAGGGCACGTCGGCCAAGCCGTTCTCGGCGGAGCGGCCCTTGCGCGCCTCGAAGTCCTCGATGAGGGTGTCGGCGCGGAACCGCTTGTGGCACTGCAGGCACTCGACGAGCGGATCCGTGAACGTCGCGACGTGGCCGGACGCCTCCCACACGCGCTTGGGGAGGATGATCGACGAGTCGAGACCGACCATGTCGCCCCGGCCGCGCACGAAGGTCTGCCACCACTGCCGCCGGATGTTCTCCTTGAGCTCGGTGCCGAGGGGGCCGTAGTCCCAGGCCGAGCGGGAACCGCCGTAGATCTCACCCGCTTGGAACACGAACCCGCGGTGGCGGGCGAGGGCGATGACCTTGTCAAGACGGGACTGTTCGGCCACGGTGGCTCCAATGGTCGCGATGATGCGGGGAATGCGCACGAAGAGGCGCAGATCAATCCTATCGGTGCCCTCTGGAGCGTGAGAGGGCACCGCATCCGGCGCCGCCCGCGACCGATGTCGGAGGTCGGTGGCACCATGGCTGCCATGGAACAGCGAGTGAGCTTCATCACCTTGGCCGTCGCGGATGTCGCGCGCAGCAGGGCCTTCTACGTGGACGGTCTCGGATGGCAGCCGATCTTCGAGGCGGATGAGGTCCTGATGCTCCCCGTCGCGGAACGGATGATCCTCTCCCTGTGGAGCGTGGAAGGGTTCACCGCGGAGATCGGCGCACCGCCCGCCACCGGCATCGCCCCGCTCACGCTGGCGCACAACGTGGCGACCGACGCCGAGGTCGACGCGGTGCTCGCCGAGGCGGCCGCGCTGGGCGCCCCCGTCACGCCTGCCGTACGCCGCGACTGGGGCGGCTATTCCGGCTACTTCGCCGACCCGGACGGGTTCCGGTGGGAGATCGCGATGAACCCGGATGACACCGGGGCGTTCGTGCTGGCGCCCAGGAGCTGATCCGTCCCGATCCCCGGCCGGCGGCGGCGCGGCTTACCCTGGAATGATGAGCACCGCACAGGAAGCCCGCCCGCACGGCGAACGCGACACCCGGTTCTTCGGGCAGCCGTGGGCCCTCGCCCACCTGTTCGGGGTCGAGATGTGGGAGCGGTTCAGCTTCTACGGCATGCAGGGCATCCTGCTCATCTACCTGTACTACTCCGTCACCGACGGAGGACTCGGGCTCGACAAGGCCGTCGCGGGCGGCATCGTCGGCGCCTACGGCGGCTCCGTCTACTTGGCGACGATCCTCGGCGCCTGGATCGCCGACCGGCTCCTCGGATCCGAGCGCACGCTGTTCTACAGCGCGATCGTGATCATGGCGGGACACATCGCCCTCGCGTTGCTGCCGGGCGTCGCCGGCGTCGGCGTCGGCCTGGTGCTCGTCGCGATCGGATCCGGCGGGCTCAAGGCCAATGCGACCTCCGTGGTCGGCACGCTCTACTCGGCCGAGGATCCGCGGCGCGACGCCGGGTTCTCGCTGTTCTACCTGGGCATCAACCTCGGCGGGTTCTTCGGTCCGATCCTCACCGGCCTGCTGCAGTCGACCCTGGGCTTCCACTTCGGCTTCGGTCTCGCGGCGATCGGCATGGCCGCCGGCCTGGCGCAGTACTCGTTCGGGCGACGCAAGCTGCCCGCGGAGGCGCACCGCATCGCGAACCCGCTGCCGCGGAACCGCTACGCGACGGCGGTCGTCATCGCGATCGCCGGAGTCCTGATCCTCGTCGCGCTCGTGCTGACCGGGGTCATCACGGCGGACAACCTCGCCACGGTCGTGATCATCGCGGCCACGGTCGCCGCGATCGCCTACTTCGCGGTGATCCTCACGAGCCGCCGCATCAACGCGACCGAACGATCCCGGGTGTGGGGCTTCCTGCCGCTGTTCATCACGAGCGTGGCGTTCTGGTCGCTGTACCAGCAGCAGTTCACCGTGCTGACCGTGTACTCGGACGAGCGCCTGAACCGCGACCTGTTCGGCTGGGAGATGCCGGTCTCGTGGGTGCAGTCGATCAACCCGGTCTTCATCATCGTGCTGTCGGGGGTGTTCGCCGCGATCTGGACGAAGCTCGGTGCCCGCCAGCCGTCGACCCCGGTGAAGTTCGCGCTCGGTGCGATCATCATGGGAGCCGCGTTCCTGCTGTTCCTGCCGTTCGCCGGCGGGGCCGCGAACTCCACGCCGCTGCTGGCGATCATCGGGATCCTGTTCGTCTTCACGGTCGCCGAGCTGCTGCTCTCGCCGATCGGCCTGTCCGCGGCGACGAAGCTCGCCCCGTCCGCGTTCCACACCCAGATGGTGGCGCTGTTCTTCCTCTCGGTCTCGCTCGGCACCGCGATCTCGGGCTGGCTCGTGCAGTTCTACGACCCGCACAACGAGGTCCCGTACTTCTCGATCCTCGGCGCGATCGCGATCGTCGTCGGCGTCGGCCTGCTCGTGTCGGCCAAGCCCGTGCTCGCGCTCATGAAGGGCGTGCGCTGACGAAGTGAGGCGGGCCTCGGAGCGCACTCCCCCGGATTGGAGCGCACTCCCCCGGTTTGGGGCGCACCCCCCCCCGGTTTGGGGCGCACCCTCCCGTTTTGGGGCGCGTCCTGTCAGGAATTCCCGGCCCAACACGCCCCAAACCGGCGAGGCGCGCCCCGAACCACAGCCTCTGGCCTCAGATCCCGTCGGCCGGCGCGTCGGATCCCCACCGACAAAAGTCCCGGATCCGGGGCCGTGCCGTCGGTTTGGGGCGCACCCTCCCGGTTTGGGGCGCGCCCTGCCACATATTTCCGGCCTAACGCGCCCCAAAACGGCGAGGTGCGCCCCCAAACCACAGCCTGCGCCTCCGTGACTCAGGCCTGCACCTCGGGTTCAGGCCCGCGTAACCACGCTCTCCAGGTACGTGCCGTCGGCGAGCTGGTCCAGGAGCGGGCGCGCGGTCGGAGTCCAGCCGAGCTCGGCCCGCGCCTTGGCCCCCGAGGCCTGCTCGTCGAGGAGGAGCGCGTCGGCGAACGCCTCGCCGAGCCGCGCGCGCGTCTGCTCGACGGTCTCGGCGCGGACGCCCTCCGCCACGTCGGATCCGGACGCGATCGCTTCGCCGATCTCGCGGATCGTCGGGTTCTGCCCGGAGGCGCCGATGTAGGTCTCCCCCGCGCGACCGCTCTCGAGCGCGAGCACGTACAGTGCGGCGAGGTCGTCGACGTCGACGCTGGTCCAGTGCTGGCTGCCGTCGCCGATCAGGAGCACTCCCCCGCCGGTCGCGTCGGTGAGGATCCGCACCAGGCCGCCGCCGCGTCCGTAGACCGCGGCGGGCGCGACGACCGTGCCACGGATGCCGGAGGCGCCGAGCACCTTCGCCTCCCCGGCGCCGCGCCAGGCGGTGAGGGCCGGCCGGTCGATCGGAGTCTGCTCCGTGATGTCGCTCGCCGTGCCATAGCTCCAGATCCCGCCCGTGTGCACGAAAGGCTTGCCCGTGCCCTCGAGCGCACCGAGCACGGCGTCGATGAATGCGGCGTCACCCTCGGGCGTGGAGGCGGTGTGGATGACGCCGTCCGCGGCGGCCGCGGCCTCCGTCACGAGCCCGGAATCCGCGACGTCGCCGATGAGGGCGGTCGCTCCTGCCGCCTCCACGGCGCTCGCCTTCGTCGTATCGCGGACGAGGGCGGTCACGGTGTGGCCTTCCGCGAGCAGCCGGTCGAGGACGGAAGTACCGATGTAGCCGGTCGCGCCGGTGAGAAGAACCTTCATGCCTTTCGCGAACGCCGCACCCGCGCGGATATTCCCCGACCCGGATCCGCTGCCCAAGGTCGGGCTGCGGGCTGTCGGTGGTCAGGCGTCAGCCGTCACGCGTCAGGGGTCAGCCGTCCGCGCGACGGAGAGCGGCAGTATCCACGTCGCGCACCGCCGTGAGCCCGGCGAGCCCCAGTGTGACGTCGAGCTCGGCGAGCACATTGCGGATGACCTCGCGCACGCCCGTCTCACCGGCGATTCCGAGTCCGTACGCGTAGGGGCGTCCGAGCGCGACCATTGTCGCGCCGAGGGCGAGGGCGATGAAGGCATCCGCCCCGCCGCGCACGCCAGAGTCGAAGATGACCGGGACGCGTCCGGCGACCCGCTCCACGATCGCCGGCAGCACATCCAGCGTCGGCACGGACTGGTCGATCTGGCGGCCGCCGTGGTTCGACACCCACACGCCGTCGAGCCCCTCATCGACCGCGCGCGCGGCGTCATCGGGATGCACGATGCCCTTGAGGATCAGCGGAAGCGAGGTCCACGTCCGCGCCTTCGCCAGGTCGTCCCAGGTGAGGGCCGGGGTCGAGAAGACGTCGAGGAAGGTCTCGACCGCCAACCGGGGCAGCGGCGAGCGCAGATTCCCACGCAGGCTCGGGGATCCGGTGACCGCGGCGCCGTTGCGCGCGATCGAGATCCCCGCGGCGATCGTCTTCGGGGTGACCCGCACCTTGGATCCGCCGGTCGAGGATCCCGCCCTCGCGCGGACGAGTTCCCGGAACACCGGATCCGACGTGTACTGGGCGATGCCCATGCCCCGCGTGAACGGCAGGTAGCCGAGGTCGAGGTCGCGCGTGCGCCAGCCCAGCAGATGCGTGTCGAGGGTGACCACGATCGCCTCGGCACCGGCGGCTTCGGCGCGACGCAGCAGCGAGGCGTTGAGCTCGTCGGATGCGGACCAGTACAGCTGGAACAACCGCGCACCTTCTGGCACCGACCCGGCGATGCGCTCCATCGGCACCGAGGCCTGGTTCGACAGCACGTACGGCACGCCCATCGCGGCGGCCGCCCGGGCGACGGCCAGATCGGCGTCGGGGTGCGCGAGCTCCATGACCCCGAGCGGGGCGAGCAGCAGCGGACTGGGCCGGTCGACACCGAGGAAACGCGTGCCGAGGTCGCGCACGGAGACGTCCCGCAGCGGACGCGGCCACACCTGCCAGCGCGCGAACGCGGCGCGGTTCGCGGCGACCGTGCGCTCGGCTCCTGCTCCGCCTGCGATGTAGGCGAACGCCTCGGGGCTGAGCGCCGCACGGGCCGCTTCCTCAAGCGCGCCCGGCTGGGTCGGCACCGCGGGCCGGGCGCCGCTCACGCCCGCGCGGTAGACGTCGGACTGGGCGCGCCGCGCGATCCCGCGCGCCGCGGCCGGGTCATCCGGAGCAGCGACAGCACCGACCATGAGACCTCCTCGGAGACGACCTCGTCCACTCCCGCTCAGGCTAGCCTGCACCCCGGACACGGTGGGATCCTCCCGCGCGGACGACGTCCGCGCCGGGTTTGGGGCGGGTTGCTCCGTTTTGGGGCGCAGCACGACCGGGATGAGCGGCGTGGCGCGCCCCAAACCGACAAGACTCGCCCCAAAACAGAGGGACCTGACACCGGGGAGAACAGCCCGCACCGGCAGGATCCGACGCTCGGACGACGTAACGACCGGGTTTGGGGCGCGTCCCTCCGTTTTGGGGCGCAGCACGACCGGGATGAGTGGCGTAGCGCGCCCCAAACCGACGAGATGCGCCCCAAAACGGAGGTAGTGGAGCCCCAAACCGGCGGAGTGCGCCCCAAAACCGAGGTAGTCGGGCCCCGAAACCCGGAAAGGCAGCGCCGGCCCGGGAACTACCGGGTGATCGTGCGTCCGTCGGGGTCGCCGGGGCCGTGCGGACGCAGGCGTGCGGGGAGCGGCCACGCGAGGGCGTACCGCTGCGTCGGCGGGCGCTGCATGTCGCCGAAGTCGTCGATCTTGACCGTGATCCGGCCCTCGCCCTCGGGCACGACCTCGACGATCTGCACCCGCAGCGGCCCCTCGGCCTCGCCCTCGAGGACCCACGGATCCGCGAGCCACCGGATCCCGTGCTCCTCGAGCGCGGCCTCGGCGTCGAGCCAGTCGATCTCGCCGGTGAGCTCGCGGCCGAGCACGTCGACGGCGAGCCAGTCGGCGCCTTCGGGGCGGATCCAGCCCAGGAGTTCGCCGTCCTCGCGGCGATGCGGGGTCCAGTCTGCGGGGATCATCCGGCGAGCCTAACCGACGCCGCGCGGACGTCCCTCGTCTCGCCCCGCTCGTCCCTCGTCTCGCTCCGCTCGCTCGGGAACCGAAAGGGAACGCCCGCCCCGGCTCAGGCCGGGGCGGGCGTTCATCGCGGAAGCGGCGAGGAGGGTCACCAGATCGTGACGCGCTCCTCGGGGGCGAGCCACAGCTTGTCCGACTCGGTCACGTCGAACGCCTCGTAGAAGGCGTCGATGTTGCGGAGGATCTGGTTGCAGCGGAACTCGTTAGGCGAGTGCGGGTCGATCGTGAGCAGGCGGATCGTCTCGGCCTCGCGGCTCTTCTGCTGCCACACCTGTGCCCACGACAGCAACAGGCGCTGCACGCCGGTCAGGCCGTCGATGACGGGCGCCTCTGCGCCGCCGAGAGCGATCTCGTACGCCTTCAGCGCGATGCCGAGGCCGCCGAGGTCGCCGATGTTCTCGCCGATCGTGAGGGCGCCGTTCACGTGGTGCTCGGCACTCAGCCCCTCCGGCACGAGCGCCTCGTACTGCGCGATGAGCGACGTGGTGCGCTTCTCGAACGCGGCGCGGTCATCGTCCGTCCACCAGTCCTGCAGCTTGCCGTCGCCGTCGTAGCGGCTGCCCTGGTCGTCGAAACCGTGTCCGATCTCGTGACCGATGACGGATCCGATCCCGCCGTAGTTGGCCGCCGCGTCCCGCCCTGCATCGAAGAACGGGTACTGCAGGATCGCCGCGGGGAACACGATCTCGTTCATGAGCGGGTTGTAGTACGCGTTCACCATCTGCGGAGGCATGAACCACTCGTCGCGGTCGATGGGCTTGCCCACCTTGCCGATCGTGCGGTCGTGCTCGAACCGGGCAGCGCGACCGGCGTTGCCGATGAGGTCGCCCGCGTCGACCGTCACGGTCGAGTAGTCGCGCCACACCTTCGGGTGCCCGATCTTGGGCGTGAACGTGTCGAGCTTGGCGAGCGCCTTCTCCCGGGTCTCCGGGCTCATCCACTCGAGCGTGGTGATCGACTGCCGGTAGGCCTCGAGCAGGTTGCCGATGAGCTCGCCCATCGCCTGCTCCGCGGCCGGCGGATAGTGCCGCTCGACGTAGACCTTGCCGACCGCGTCGCCGAGCGCGCCCTCGACGAGCGAGACGCCGCGCTTCCAGCGCTCGCGGATCGTGGGGACCCCGGTGAGCTCGGTGCCGTAGAAGGAGAAGTTCTCCTGCACGATGTCATCCGTGAGGTACGCGGCGAGGCCGTGCACGACCTTGGCCCGCAGCCAGGCCTTCCAGTCCTCCAGGCGCTCCGCGGTGAGCAGGGATCCGAGCCACTCGAAGAAGCTCGGCTGGTAGACGACGGCCTCGGCGAAGGCGTCAGCTCCGGCGGGACCGGCGACCGCGTCGCGCCAGGAGGCGAGGTCGACGCCGACGAGCGTCTGGAACTCGTCCCAGCTCTTCAGGTTGTAGGTCTTGACCGCGTCGCGGCTCTCCACGTTGTCCCAGTGGTGCCCCGCGATGTCGTGCTCGAGCGCGAAGGCGCGGTCGGCCTGGCCTGCGGCGTCGGCGACGCCGCCCAGGGTCAGGATCCGCTCGAGGTGCGCCCGGTAGGCCGCGCGCGTGGCCTCGAAGCTGTCCAGACGGTAGTAGCTCTCATCGGGCAGCGAGATTCCCGCCTGCACCACGAACGGCACATAGCGCTCCGGGTTGCCGGGGTCCGGCTCCACGAACACGCCGATGAGCGCTGCGATGCCCTGACGGTCGAAGGATCCGATCGTCGCGAGGAACTCGTCGATCGTGGTGATCGCGTCGACCGCGGCGAGCGGCTCGGCCAGAGGAGCGGTGCCGAGCGCGGCGATGCGCTCGGTGTCCATGAAGCTCGTGAAGAGGTCGCCGATCTTGCGCGCCTCCGTGCCGGGCTCCGCGTCCTGCGCCTCCTCGATGATCGCGCGGACGTCCTTCTCGGACTGATCGGCGAGGAGGTGGAAGGATCCCCAGCGCGCTTTGTCGGCGGGGATCTCGGTCGTGGAGAGGAACGTGTGGTTCACGTGCCGGTAGAGGTCGTCCTGAGGGCGGATCGCGGGGTCGAAGTCGCCGATGGCGAGGCCGGAGGGAAGAACGTCGGTCATGAGGCCCAGCCTATGCGCCGGGACGGACGGACTCGCGGATCCGGCGCAGGATCAGGAGCAGGAGGCAGGAGCCAAGACCTCAAAGACCGCTCAGGCCTCCAGGAGTGCCTTGGCCTTGTCGAGCGCGGCCATCTCGCCATCCATGCTCTTCTGCACCGGCCCGCCCATCAGCAGCTTCTTCAGCCCGCCCAGCTCGACGGACAACGTGAATGCGACGCGCGTGCCCCGCTCGGTCTCGTCGAACGCGTAGCTGCCGACCGGACGCACGGGGCCGGCGATCGTCGCGAACGCGTAGCGATGCGGCGCGACGTACTCCGTGATGCGGATGTCGGCGTCGATCGACCGTCCGCCGGGACCTGCGACCACCTGATGCACGGTCGTCCCGACGCCGGGGCCGCCCTGCGCCTGCATCTCCTTGACGCCTGCACGCCACGTCGGATCCTTGCTCGGATCTGTGAAGAACGCGAAGACGGTCTCGATGGGTGCGGCGATCTCGATCGTCCGGGATGCGGTAGGCATGAGCCCAGTATCCCGCCCGGATCCCGCGCGGTACAGGGCCGGGACGGAGGCTCCCGACCGCGGGAAGCGGGCGCGCTCCGGCCGGGGCGCCGGATCCTGTGCGCCCGGGTCTCGGTCCGGGTGCCGGAGCGATCGAGGCCTGCCGACAGCCTCAGGATCCCGGCGTCACGGGCAGCAGCACCTTGAGGCAGAAGCCGTCGTCGGTGTGCTCGGCGAAGACGTCTCCGCCGTGCGCGCGGGCCAGCCCGCGGGCGATCGCGAGGCCCAGCCCCGCCCCCGACGCCACCGCGTCCGGTGCGGCACCGCCGGTGCGGGATGGATCCGAGCGCCACCCGACCTCGAACATGCGGTCCAGGTCTTCGACGGCCACGCCGCTGCCGTGGTCGAGCACGGCGAGCACCAGCCGGTGCGGCGACGGCGACTCCGCGAACACGAGGATCTCGGATCCCTCCGGCGCGTGCCGCACGGCATTCGTGAGCAGGTTGACGATCACGCGCGTGAGCTGATGCGGATCTGCCCACAGCACATGGCCGTCGATGCCCTGCTGCACGATCCGCACGCCGTGCGCCCCAGCCGCGGCGCGCACGTCGGCCACGGCGTCCGAGACCACATCGAGCAGCTCGACCTGCTCGGCGCGCAGCCGCAGCGAGCCCGAGGTGATGCGGGACAGCTCAAAAAGATCGTCGACCATCCGGCCCATCGTCTCGACCTGAGCGCGGACCTGGCCGGGGAATGCCTCCGGATCCGCGAGCCCCTCCTCCGCCGACTCCGCGAGCGCGCGGATCGCGGTGAGCGGGGTGCGCAGATCGTGGGAGATCCAGGCGAGGAAGCGGCGGCGGTCGGAGTCCAGCCGCTCCAGCTCGGCCCTGGCGTCGCTGAGTCTCGCCGATACCTCGGCCAGTTCTCCCGACAGATCGTCGAACTCGCGCCAGCCGCTGGATCCGCCGTCGACGACGTCGCCCTCGCCGACCCGGCGCACCGCGTCCGTGAGCCCCTGCACCGAGCTCCGCGCCGCACGGGCGGTGATCCAAGCGGTCGCGAGCGCGCACAGCAGCGCGGCTCCGAGCACCCACACCAGCACCGTGAAGTCGTGCACCGACAGGTACATCTCGGCGGAGATCGCCAGCACGCCCGTCGCCAGCGCGAGCACCGACGCGACGCCGACGACGACCAGGTGCAGCGTCAAGCCGGCCCGCCGTGCCCGGCGCAGGACCAGCAAGGCCAGACACGTGACGACAGCGGCGCAGACCAGCGCCGTGAGCAGGATGAGGAGCACGTCCGCGACGCCGAGAGGCATCATGAGCCGGATCCGTCCGCCGAGAACCGGTAGCCGGCACCCCACTCCGTGAGCAGGTGCAGAGGGCGACGCGGATCCTGCTCGATCTTCTCCCTCAGCCGGCGCACGTGCACGGTCACCGTGCTGGCCTCGCCGAACGACCAGCCCCAGACCTCCCGCAGGATGTCGTCGCGGGACAGCACTTCCCCGTCATGCTGCACGAGATGGGCCAGCAGCTCGTACTCGCGCGCGGCGAGCGGCACCTCCTCCCCGCGCACGTGCACGCGACGGCGGGCCGGATCCAGCCGGAAGTCGCCGCGCACGATCTCGCGCGTCGGCGCGGCCGCCGCCCTGGAGCGGCGCAGCAGCGCCCCGACCCGCAGCAGCAGCTCGCGCAGCGCGAAGGGCTTCACCAGGTAGTCGTCGGCACCGGTCTCCAGCCCCTCGATGCGCTGCTCGACCTCGCCGAGCGCGGTGAGCATGATGATCGGCACGGCCGAACGCTCCCGCGCATCGCGCGCGAGCTCGTCGCCGCTGATGCCCGGCAGCATGCGATCGACGATGAGCACATCGGGCGGATCCGCCCGCACCGCGCGCTGCGCCGAGATCCCGTCCCCGAAAGCTTCGACGAGGTAGCCGTTCGCGCCGAGGTAGCGCTCGACCGCGGCACGCACGGTGGGGTCGTCTTCGACGACCACCACGCGGGGCGGCGCGATCGCTGACGTCTCCATGTTCAGAGGCTAATCCCGCCGCACCTGCCGGATCCCGGTTCCTTACGGCCCCGAAAGAACTCCCCCGCGGCGCTCGTGCCGTATCTACCGTCGGTTCCGTACTCGACAGCCGGCACGTCCGTCGCCGGCGCATCCACGGAATGGAGCACTCATGCGCAAGATCGCTTTCGTCCCCGCCTCGCTCGGCGTGGCCGTCCTGGCCCTGGGCCTGTCTCTCGCGGGCTGCAGCTCGACACCGGGGGGATCCTCGCCGTCGTCCGACACGATGTCGACCTCGTCGTCCGAGCCGAGCTCGTCCCCGATGTCCTCCATGGACGCCATGCACAAGACCGGGACGTTCATGGGCCTGAACGGCAAGAAGGTGCAGGGCTCCGTGACCGTGTCCGGATCCGAGCTCATGCTCAGCGGCTTCTCCTCCGACGAGGGTCCCGATCTGCACGTGTACCTGACGAACGGCACCGACGAGGCGGCCGTCTCCGCCGGCAAGCAGATCGACGCGGTCGCCTTCGACAAGGCGTCGCAGACGTTCATGCTGAGCGGCGTCGACCTCTCGATGTACACCGACGTCGTGATCCACTGCGACAAGGCCAAGGCGGTGTTCGGGGCCGCTTCCCTCTCATGACCGCGACCGCGGTGCGGGTCGGCCGTGGGGAGCCGGCCCGCACCGCACCCTGGATGCTCGCCTCCGCGCTTCTCGGCGCGGCGGCCCGGATCGCGGCGGGCCTGCTGTGGCTGAACGAGGGGATCCTGAAGTATCGCGCAGGATTCGGATCCGCCGACATCCTGCTCGTCGCGCAGGGCGCCGCGGGCAACAGCCGCGTGCCGTTCTTCTTCCGCCCCCTCGGCGCGGTCATGCAGGCGGCGCCGGAGCTGTTCGGCATCGCGATCCCGGTGCTCGAGACGGGACTGGGACTCCTGCTGGTGCTCGGCCTCGGTCGAGTGCTCACCGCGATCGCCGCCCTCGGATCCATCGCGACCCTGATGCTGTACTGGTCGTCGGATCAGCTCATCGCGCAGTACCCGGCGATGGTGCTGCTGTCGGCCGTGGTGCTGGCACTGCCGTGGTCGGGCCGCGTCGGGATCGCCTGGTCGTGGGAGCGACGGCGCGGGCGTTGACACGTGCGCGAGGCCTCGTCAGCTCCGACGGAACCAGCGCTTCCGCGGTTCGAGCGCCGCAGGTTCCGCGACCGCGGCGGCCGCCCGACGTGCGTGCCATGCCTCGACCTCGGCGTCCACGTCCCGCGGCTTCGTCACCACGGGCGGGCCGCCGAGCAGCTGACGCCGGGCATCGATCACGCGCCGGTTGAAGTCCTCCAGCACCGCGCGCACGTCGTCCTCCCGCCGCAGGGCGTCGAGCTGCGTGTCGAGCTCGCGGTCCTCCACGCGCAGCATGAGCGCGGGCGGGCCGAGGCCGGTGAGATTCTCCCGTTCGATCTTGCGGCGGATCCACCAGTCCGGATCGTGATGATCGCCGAGACCGGGGATCGGCTTGCCCGCGCCGGGCAGGTCGTCGAACTGTCCCTGACGGATCGCCACCTGGATCGCGGTCTCGACGATCGCCGGCATGGTCTCTGCGTTCAGGACGGCGGGCGGGGCGGTCTGCGGGGCCGGGCCCGCGCTCTCTGCCCCTTCGTGCGCGCTCCGTGCGGCGTCATGCGCGCGGCGCACGCGGTCCGGATCCTTCATCGCGCCTCCTCCGGTCGAACGCCTCGGGTACGGCCAGCCTATGCGGCTGCGCACGCCCCGGACGGGCGGATCCGGATTGCGCATCGGTCTTTCGCTTGCGATCCGGGCGCCGTTCGCGACCATCGGAGGGCGACCTCTCGTCCTCCACAGGGACCGATTCGGAGGAGTTCTGCACAGATCGGAAATAGCTTCTGAACTGGATGTTCGAATGTCGGTGGCCCTCTGTTGAATGGAGGCATGGCATCCACCACACGCGAAGCTCTGGAGCAGGTCGAGCACCTGCTCCGGCAGGTGTGCGCGTCGCGCGAGATGGCCGGCCAGTTCGACGGCGTCACCGATGGCGACGCGATCCGGATCCTGCAGACGCTGGGCCGGATGCAGCGGCTGCTCGACGGCGCGATCACGACCGCGACCGTGCACGCCGTCCAACGCGACGCAGGAGCCGCGTCGACCACGATCACCACCGCGGCGGGCTGCGCAGACGTGACCGAACTGCTGCGTCGGGCGCTGCGCGTGGACATGGGCGCCGCCCGCCGGTATGTGCGAGCCGCCGATGCCGTGGGGCGCGACTTCCTGCATTCCTCGGGCGAACACGGGGCTGCGCGGTACGAGGCGCTCGGGCAGGTGCTGCGCGACGGCGAGATCTCGACATCCGGGCTGCTCGCCGCGATCGGGCCCGTCCAGCGATCCGGGAACAGGATCACCGCCGACGCGCGAGACGCCGTCGATGAGATCCTCGCGACCATGGCGCGCGGTCTCGATCTGCCCGACGAGGCAGGCAGGCCCGGCCCTGCGCCCTCGACGGACGAGCTCGCGAATCATGCGCAGGCCCTCATGCTCGCGCTGGATCCGGACGGAGCCGAACCCGACGACCGGAAGGCGGAGCGGAACCGGGGGTTCACGATCGGCCGGCTCCGCGACGGGGTGCGTCCGGTGCGCGGCGGGCTGCTGCCCGAAGTCGCGGGGGCGTTGGAGCGTCTGTTCGACGCGTTCAACAACCCTGCCGCGACCGATGCTCCGAACCTCACCGGGCGCCTCGGCGAGACAGGTGGTGACGTCCTCGACGCCCTGGGGTCCGAGGGGACTGCGACGCACGAGGCGCAGAGCACGGTCCGGTTCGTCGAGGACGACCCGGATCCTCTCGAGCCGGAGTTCGCCGGCGGGCCGAACGCCCCGATCGACAGCCGCACGCGCGCGCAGCGCAATCACGACAACCTCGCGGCGATCCTGAACGTCGCGGCCGGGCACTCCGCTGTGCCCGCCCTCGGCGGCGCGGCCCCGACGCTCGTGGTGTCGGTGAGGGCCGAAGACTACGCGAACGGCACCGGACGGGCATTCGTCGAAGGCATCGATGTGCCCCTCAGCGTCGCCCAGCACACGGCCTGCGCCGGAGGGGTGCAACGAGTGCTCTTCGACGAACAGGGGCAGATCGTGTCCATCGGCACCACGGCCCGCATCTTCAACGCGACGCAACGCCGCGCGATCCTGCTCCGCGACCGGGAATGCCTGATCCCCGGCTGTCACGTGCCCGCGACCTGGTGCGAGATCCACCACGTTCGCGAGCACGCCGAAGGCGGCCCCACTCACACCGGCAACGGCGTCGCCCTGTGCTGGCACCACCACCGCACGCTCGATGCGTCAGGGTGGCAGATCCGCATGCGTCACGGCGTGCCTGAGATCCGCGGCCCCGCCTGGTGGGATGGCACCCGCACCTGGCACCGCCCTCGCGCCCGTGGCGGCGCCCCCGGTGCGGTCCGAAGACTCCTCACCATGACCCTCACCCCACCGGGATGACACCGGCGGCACACGGTGTCCCCGCCCGCCCCTAGGCTCGTACGGTGCCCTCCCCGACGCCGAACCCGAGCCCGGGTGACAGATCGCGCCCGAGCGGAGCACCGACCCTGAATCGCGAGATCATCCGCCTCGCCGTGCCCGCCCTCGGCGCGCTCGTGGCGGAGCCCGCGTTCCTCATGGTCGACGCGGCGCTCGTCGGACACCTCGGCACCACTCCGCTGGCGGGGCTCGGCATCGCATCGGCGATCCTGCAGACCATCGTCGGGCTGATGATCTTCCTGGCCTACTCGACCACGCCCGCGGTGGCACGGCGGTTCGGCGCGGGCGACCACGGCGACGCCGTGTCGGTCGGCATCGACGGCATGTGGCTCGCGCTCGGCCTGGGCGCGGTGCTCGCGGTGATCGGTTCGCTGCTCACCCCTGCGGTGATCCCGTTGTTCGGCGCCAGCCCGGAGGTCGCGGCGCAGGCCGCCGCCTATCTCGCGCCGTCCATGTGGGGGCTGCCCGCGATGCTCGTCGTCTACGCCGCGACCGGGCTGCTGCGCGGCATGCAGGACACCGTCACCCCGCTGTGGATCGCGGGCATCGGCTTCGCCGCCAACGCGCTGCTGAACTGGCTCTTCATCTACGGATTCGGCTGGGGCATCGCCGGATCCGCCTTCGGCACGGTCGTCGCCCAGTGGGGCATGGTCGGCGCCTACGTGCTCGTGATCGGGCGCCTGGCCCGCCGGCACGAGGCCTCGGTCGCACCGGAGCTGAGCGGGATCCGCGGGTCCGCGCGCTCCGGAGGGTGGCTGTTCCTGCGCACCGTGAGCCTGCGGGTGGCGCTGCTCGCGACGGTGGGCATCGCGACCGGCATCGGCACGCGCGAGCTCGCCGGCTGGCAGGTCGTCTTCACGATCTTCTCCGCCGCTGCCTTCGCGCTCGACGCGCTCGCGATCGCCGCGCAGGCCCTCATCGGAAAGAGCCTGGGCGCCGCGGATCCGAACGGGGCACGGCACGTGCTCGCCCGCACAGTCGCCTGGGGCGCGTGGTTCGGGGTGATCGTCGGAGTGCTCATCGCCGCGCTGTCGTCGGTCATCGGGCTCGCGTTCACGGGCGACCCCGCCCTCGCGGCGCTGATCCAGCCCGCCCTCATCGTGCTCGCCATCGCCCAGCCGATCGCCGGCATCGTGTTCGTCCTCGACGGAGTGCTCATGGGCGCCGGCGACGCGCGCTACCTCGCGATCGCCGGCGGCCTGAACCTCGTGCCGTTCCTGCCCGCGCTCGCGATCATCGCCGCGACCGGCGTGAACGGCGTGGCGGGCCTGATCTGGCTCGCCGTCGCGTTCTTCGGCGTGTACCTGTGCGCGAGGCTCGCCACCCTCGGTCTGCGGGTGCGGACCGGACGCTGGCTCGCGCTCGAGGTCTGAGGAGATCCGCCTCAGTCCTCGGTCGTGCAGAGGGGCCCCGATCCGGATCATTCGGTCCGCACAGCGCGGATCCTCGCGACGTCGTGCAACGATCCCGCGATCGCCGGTCAGGGGCTCTCATTCCCTGGCATTCTGGGCGGATCCACGCGACACTGAAGGGGTGCTGACCATGAACGAACCGCAGGTGTGGACACTCATCGGGGTGTTCGCGGCCGGGATGTTCGGCATGATCACGATCGTCACAACGATGTTCACGCGCGTCGTCCGTTCGGAGATCCAGTCCTTACGTGTCGAGCTCAAGGGCGACATCACGGAGCTGCGCGGGGAGATCCGAAACATCGACCGCGACGTCAGCGCCCTCATGAAGCACACCTTCGGCATCGACCGCGACTGAGAACCTCATCGCACGCTGCGATGCACCTCGAGCTCCTCGATCGCATCGAGCTCGGCCGTCGCCCGCGCCCGCAGGGTGTCGGAAAGCCCGCGGTCGCCGATCGCCCGCGGCACTGCCGAGCGCTCCTCGGGCCGGCCTCGGTGCATCGCGTAGCCCCAGGTGGCGAGGCCGAGCAGCGGCCCCCACAGCCAGAACGGCAGCACGAGAAGCAGCTCCAGCACGCCCACCGCCAGTGCGCCGCCGCTCGTCGTCGCGATGCGCACCAGATCCACACCGCCCACGGTGAACATCACCGCCACGAACGATGCGGCGACCACCACCAACCCGACGGGAACCGGGCGGCCCCCGACTCCGCCCATCCATTGCGGGAAGCGGTCCGCCCACGGCAGGCACAGCGCGAGCGTGAGCAGCCCCGCCGCGAGCATCGCCCCGCCGAGCAGCAGACCCACCATGAGGATGTCCGGCGCGAGAGCGCCGGTCGGCGCGAACAGAGGCCAGGGCGTCAGCCACGTGAGACGGCAGAACACATACGGCAGCGCGCACAGCGCTGCTGCGACGGTGATCGCCCGCCGATGCCGCCGCACACCCGCGGCGAACCGGCCCCGCACGGCGGGCTCGCCGATCGCCCAGGCGACGAGCGCGCCCGCGGCCACCAGGTGCGCGAAGGACACCGCCAGTTCGCCGAGCCGTGGAGCCAGCGCGTCCAGCACGCGGGGCGCGAACGTCGTCAGCGGCAGCCGGAGCGCCGCGAGCACGACGACGCCGACGACGAGCGCGATCCCGACGACTCCGATCACGGGCCGTCGCACGGTCAGTAGCACGAGCCCCCCGCCGACCAGCCCCGCCACCACCAGCACGAACGAGTACCCGGCGACCGGGATGATCCCCCCGGGGATCAGCGCCGCCACCAGCAGCGCCACGATCACCGCCGCGATGCGCAGTCCGCCCGGCGCTGCGCCGACGACGCCGCCGCTCCCTCGCTGTCCGCGCAGTCCGAGCACGCCGACGGCCATTGCGGCGAGCCCCGCCGCGATCGACACGGCCGCAGCCATGGGCGCCCCGACGACGGTGGCGACGAGGCTCGGGGCCGCCCCCGTGGGCAGGATGCCAGGGACGAGCAGTCCGATCGCGCCGAGAAGGGCCACGCCCGCCCCGAGCGCGAGGCCGACGATCAGCAGCACGACACGCGTTCTGTTCCTCATGTCTCGAACGCTACGGATCCGGATCCGCTCGCCGCGTCGCCCTCGAGGACGGTTCCGGATCACCCTCAGGGATGATCCCCGGCACGCGCCCGCTACCGACCGGGGCGGCGGACGCCGTTCTCGTAGGCCCAGATCACGACGTGCAGGCGGTCGGCGAGACCGAGCTTCGCGAGGATCGCCTTCACGTGCGTCTTCACGGTGTTCTCGCTGAGGAACAGGGCACGCGCGATGTCGTCGTTCGACGCACCGGTGGCGAGCGCCTGCGCGACCTCGCGCTCCCGGCCACTGAGCGGCGCGAGCGCCGTATCGGGATCGGCCGCGGGTCCCGCCTCCCGGACGAAGCCGAGCAGCGCCGCCGTCGCGCGCGGCGACATGGCGGCGTCCCCCGCCGCGGCCGCGACCACCGCGTCGGCGAGGTCCTGCGGGGTGGCGTCCTTCGTGAGGAACCCGCTCGCCCCCTCGCGGATCGCCTCGACGACGTACTGGTCGAGGTCGAAGGTCGTGAGCATGAGGATCCGGATCCCCGGCTTCAGCCGCAGGATCTCGCGAGTCGCGGCGATGCCGTCCATCCCCGGCATGCGGATGTCCATCAGGACGACGTCGACGGCGTGACCGCGCACGTGCGCGATGCCTTCGTGCGCATCGGCCGCGGTCGCGACCTCGGCGATGCGCGGATCCCGGCCGAGCATGATCGCGACCGCCTCGCGGAACAGTTCCTGATCGTCCACGAGCAGCACCCGGATCGTCATGCACCCTCCCCCGCCGCCAGCACAGGGAGCACCGGCAACTCGGCCCGCAGCAGCCAGCCGTGCGATCCCGATCTGGACCCCGCGGACGATCCCGCTCCCGACGCGAGCGACCCGCCCGCCAGCCGGATCCGCTCGCCGAGGCTCACGAGCCCGGTCCCGGCGCCGAGATCGGATCCGCTGCGCCCGGATCCGCCGTCGTCCTCGACCTCGGCGACGACCCGCTCCTCGGCCCAGAAGACGCGCACCTCGATGCGCACCGGCGGCAGCGCATGCCGCATGGCATTCGTGAGCCCCTCGCGCACCGTGCGGTGCAGGGCCAGCGCCGACGCCGGAGCCAGGGCGCGACGGGCTCCGGCCTCCACGAGCCGGGCCTCGCACGCAGGACTGCGCACCGAGGCGACGAGCTCGGCCAGGGAGTCCACCGTCGGCAGCGGCTCCTTCGGGGCGTCGCCCTCGGCGGCGACGATCGCGCGCATGCCCCGCAGCGCGTCGCGGCCCGTGTCCACGACCACGCCGAGCGCGCGCTCGCTGACCTCGGGCCGCTCTCGGACGAGCGCCCGCGCAACCTCGGACTGCGCGATCATGACCGTCATCGCGTGCGCGACGACGTCGTGCAGCTCTCCATTGATGCGCATCCGCTCGTCCGCGATCGCCTGCCGCACGCGCATCGCGGTGCGCTCCTCGGCGCGGCTCGTCGCGAACCGCACCAGCAGACCGCACGCCCACGCTGCGGTCGCGCAGGCCGCGAGTCCGAGGAAGGCGCCGAGCCGCAGCAGCCCGACGTCGATGCCTGCCGCGGAGCCGAACGTCGGCTCCGCGAGCGCGATCATCCCGGCGCCGATGAGCCCGATACCCAAGGCCACGATGGAGAGCCGCACCCGTTCGCGCGCCGCGACCTGGGCGAGGCACAGCAGATACACGACCGCGGACGGGTGCATGACGGCGGACGCGTCGCGCGCCGCGGGGATCAGCACCAGGAGCAGCATCACCGCGCTCGCGACGAGGAAGCCCGCGACCGGTCGCCGTACCGACAGCAGTGAGGCGCCGTGCAGCGCCGTGAAGCCCAGCGCAAGCCCGAGGACGACCAGCAGCGCCGGGTGCGGGGTCGACCACGCGAGCGAGGCGAGACTGATCGGCAGCAGCACGACGAGGGCCGCCAGCGCCACGATCAGCGAGGCGCCGCCGCCGCGCACGCCGCTCCGCGCCTTCCCTGTCTGCACGTCCCCATGCTGGCATGCGGTCGCGCACGCGTCCTCACCCTTGCGAGTGACCCGGATCCGGGCTCGGGCACGTGGAGGCGCGAGGTTGCGGCGCCGCGAGATCGCGGGATGCCCGGATCAGCCGGCGTGCCTCCGGCACCACTCGTACATGATCACGGCCGCCGCGGCACCGGCGTTGATCGAGCGGGTGGATCCGTACTGCGTGATCTCGACGTGCCCCGACGCCGCGGCGAGCGCCTCGTCCGACAGTCCTGGACCTTCGGCACCGAACAGCAGCACGCAGCGCTGCGGCAGGTCAGCCCGGTCCACCGGGACCGCACCGTCGAGGTTGTCCACTGCGATGATCGGGATCCGCTCGGCCTCCGCCCACGCGGTGAACGCCTGCACCGTCTCGTGGTGCACGACGTGCTGGTAGCGGTCGGTCACCATGGCGCCCCGGCGGTTCCAGCGCCGCCGCCCGATGATGTGCACGGTGTCGGCGAGGAACGCGTTGGCGCTGCGCACGATCGAGCCGATGTTCATGTCGTGCTGCCAGTTCTCGATCGCCACGTGGAAGGCATGCCGTCGGGAATCGAGATCGGCGACGATCGCCTCCATGCGCCAGTAGCGGTAGGCGTCGACGACGTTGCGCCGGTCCCCGTGGGCGAGCAGGTCGGGATCGAAGTGCTCCCCCGCGGGCCACGCGTCGGGACCGCCCGGCCAGGGGCCGACGCCGTGTTCGACAGGCTCCGCAGCGTCATCCGTCGTCGTCGCTGATTCGCTCTCTGGCGCCGGATCCTGCATCCCGCCAGCGTAGCCGCGGGAGCGCGCGCCGATCGGTTCAGATATTTCGGTCCACCTAAAAATGGAGTAGGTTTTCGGTGTGCCTAAAACTACGGTGACCATCGCACCTCCTCGCTCCGACGCCCCGGCTTCCGCCCGCGGCGCGGCGCTGCTCGGGCCTGCACTCGTCGCCGGAGTCGCCTACGTGGATCCGGGCAACGTCGCCAGCAACATGACCGCGGGCGCCGGTTACGGCTACCTGCTGGTGTGGGTCGTCGTCGTGGCCAACGTGATCGCGTGGCTGGTGCAGTACCTGTCGGCGAAGCTCGGCGTCGTCACAGGGCGCAGCCTGCCCGAGCTGCTCGGCGACCGGCTCACGCATCGGTTCGCGCGCCGCGCGTACTGGCTGCAGGCCGAGCTCGTCGCGATGGCGACCGACATCGCCGAGGTGATCGGCGGCGCGATCGCGCTGCAGCTGCTGTTCGGGATCCCGCTGCTCCTCGGCGGCCTCATCACGGGCGCGGTCTCGATGGTCCTGCTCGCCGTGCAGGGGCGTCGTGGCGCACGGCCGTTCGAGTTCGTCGTGATCGGCCTGCTCACCGTCGTCACCGTCGGGTTCCTCGCCGGGCTGCTCGTCGCCCCGCCGGATCCGGCCGCGGCTCTCGGGGGTCTGACGCCGCGGTTCACGGATTCCGGATCCGTGCTGCTGGCCGCCTCGATCCTGGGCGCGACGATCATGCCGCACGCGATCTACGCGCACTCCGCCCTCGCCAGGGACCGGTTCGGCTCCGCCCCGGTGCACCCCGGCGGAGACCCCGAGCCGGCCAGGCGCACCCCGATCGCACGGCTGCTGACCGCTACCCGGTGGGACGTCACGCTCGCAATGGTCGTTGCGGGGGCGGTGAACCTGGGCATGCTGCTGCTCGCCGCGGCCACGCTCCCCGGAGTGAGCGGCACCGACTCCCTCGAGGGCGCGCACGCCGCGATCAGCGCACAGCTCGGCCCGCTCATCGGCACTCTGTTCGCCGTAGGGCTGCTGGCCTCGGGCCTCGCGTCGACCGCGGTCGGAGCCTATGCGGGCGCGGAGATCATGCACGGGCTGCTGCGCGTGCGCATCGCGATGCCGGTGCGCCGCATGGTCACGCTGATCCCGGCGCTGCTCATCCTCGGGCTCGGCGTGGATCCCACCTTCGCGCTCGTGCTCAGTCAGGTGGCGCTGTCGTTCGGGATCCCGTTCGCCCTCATCCCCCTCGTCGCCCTCACCGCCCGGCAGCGCACGCTAGGCCGCTACGCGAACCGCCTGTGGACCACAGTCGCCGGCATCGTCGCCGCCGCACTCCTGATCACGCTCAACGCCGTGCTGCTCTGGCTCCTCCTGACCGGAGCTTGACCGCGAGACTCCAACTCCGCGACGAGACTGCACGCCAGGACCGCAGTCTCGTCGCCCAGATGGAGTCTCGCGGTCAGGGGCGGTCAGGACCCGGAGCCGCTAACGCCCGGGCGAGGCGTCCGGATCCTCGTCCTGCGCCTCGGTCCGGACCGCGGCCTGCACCTGCGTCTCGGCCCGCGCCTCGGCCTGCGTCTCCGCAGCCCGCGCGCTGTCCTTCGCGGCGGCGACCTCCGTCGCGACGTCCTGCGCATCGGCTCCCGTCGCACCGGCGCCGGTCTGCGCGGGCACCAGTGCGCGGGCGATCCCCTGCAGCTCCGCGATCATCTCGAGCTGACGCCGGTTGATCTCCAGCAGCGCCTCGATGTCGACCCGCGCCGCGACGTTGGTGTCGAAGTCGTGCTGCGCGAGCGCGGCCGAGATCGCGTCCTGGCGCTTCGCGGCGATGAGCAGGATCGCCCCCTGCAACCCCGCCAGCATGCTGAGGAACAGGTTCAGCAGGATGAACGGATACGGATCCCACGCCGTGGCCCTGCTCGAATTGAGGATCCACCAGACCGCCATGAACAGCACGAAGCCGCCGACGAAGGCCCAGCTGCCCATCCCGTTGCGGAGGCGATCGGCGGACCGCTCGCCGAGCGTGAGCCGCCCCTTCACCTGCTCGTGCCAGGTGCTCTCGGGCAATGGCCGCGCGCTGCCCTTCGGCAGCTGCCTGAGGAACGTGTTGAGGTCCTCGATCGACATGGCCTTCTCCCTCGGCATGCTCACCTCCTCACGCCCGGCGCCATCGCCGGACCCGGGTCCAGTCTCCCGCGTCGCCCGTCGGCACCCCGCCGACTCGCTGGCGCCGCGACGCGCTGACAGGCCGGCGCGAGATCCATCGGACGGACGATGCAGACCGGACGGGACCCACAGCCGCCGCGGGTAGGCTCGAAGGATGGCCAGATCCCGCCGCCCGTCCGCCGCGCAGCGCGCCGCCGAGAAGGCCGAAGCGCAGGCTTCCGCGCGCCGGGCCGTGCGGATCTGCACGTGGGCGTCGCTCGTCACCGCCGCCCTGGGGATCCTGCTCCTCGCCCTGCCGAAGCTCCTGCCCGCGGGCAGCCCGTGGGTGCAGCTCGCCCTCGGCGCGCTGACCCTGATCCTGTCGTTCCGCGCCCGCGCGATCGGCATGCGCGGCGTCGAGGACTTCGACGGCCGCATGTCGCTGCTCGGCGCTCTCGCCGGATTCGCGATCATGTTCTTCGCCGGCCAGGCCGCGTTCGCGGTCCTCTCCGCCGTCGCATCCTGACTCCGCCGCCCCGTATCGCCGAGTCGTCCCCGTGAGCGGACCCCCTGGCGTGCGCTCACGGGGACGACTCGAAGGTGGGAAGGGCAACGGCGGCGGTTAGGGTGGACGGGTGGCATCCCCCGCGGCCGACGACTACCTGAAGACGGTGTTCGCGCACACCGAATGGCAGCCGACGCCGATCACTCCGTCGCAGCTCGCCGCGAAGCTCGGCATCGCCCCGTCCAGCGTCACCGAGATGGTGAAGAAGCTCGCCGCGGCGGGCCTCGTCTCGCATGTGCCCTACGGCGCGGTGCGGCTCACCGACGACGGAACGGCCAGGGCCATCGCGGTGATCCGCCGCCACCGCCTCATCGAGACGTGGCTCGTGCGGGAGTTCGACTACGGCTGGGACGAAGTGCACGATGAGGCCGAGGTGCTCGAGCACACCATCAGCGACCGCCTGCTGGAAGGCATCGATGCACGCCTCGGACGGCCGCGATTCGACCCGCATGGCGATGCGATCCCGAACGCCGCGGGCAGCGTCGAACGTGAACCCTTCGTGCTGCTCGCCGACGCTCCTGCGGGCCACATCGGCCGGGTGCTCCGCGTCAGCGACCAGAATCCGGAGCTGCTGCGCGCGATCGAGGCCGCGGGTATCGCCGTGGGCGTCGAGGTCACCGTGACGGCAGCAGGTTTCTCCGTCGGCGGGGTGGAGACCGAAGTCGCACACGCCGCTGACGTCATCTGGCTCCGCGCCTGATCGCCGACGCCACCCGCCCAGTAGGGTGTTGATCGAGCAGGCGTTCCGGGGGGAATTCAGATGACGGCCGATTTCGAAGTGGTCAGGAGCGAGCTGGGCATCCAGCGCCAGTATCTCGATGTCGGCGTGGGCACGGTCGGCAGCGTCTTGGAAACCGTGCACAACGCCGACACCGGTGTGCAGGCACCCCACGGCCGCACCTCGCTGCGCGAGCTGCTGGAGGGTGCGATCGGCGAGACCCACGCCCTGATCGAGGTCGCCAAGGCGGACGTCCAGAGTCTCAGCTGGAGGATCTCCGACCTCGGCTACCAGGTCGAGGAGCTCGACGTCAGGCTCGGCAGCGGTTGGGAGACCCTCTGAGATGGCTTCTCCGAAGGGCTACCTGTTCGAACGCATCGAATACGACGCCGGGCTCATGAACACGCTCGCCGAGAACCTCGGAAAAGCCGAGGATGCCGTGCAGCTCCTCACGATCGCGCTCTTCAACACCTCGAATGAGCTGGAGGGGCGCGGCAAGGCGATCACGGACCTCCGTGCCACAGCCTCCGAGGTGTCGACAGCCCTGACTCCGACCACGAAGCGCATCACGAGGATCAAGAACCTGGTCCTCGCGTACGGCACCGACACGGAGAGCCACGCCGGACGCGCCAACCAGCAGATGGCAGACGTCGTCGACGCGCAGAAGGCTCTGACAGCAGCCGAGACCGATCTCGCGGATGCACGAGACTCCTTGAGCGCTTGGCAGCACAGCGACGCGTACAAGACCTGGAAGTCCGCAGGCGACGAGGCGCCGAGCCGCGGAACCCTCACGAAGGACAACAGCCTCCGAAACGCCGCCGAGGAGGCAAAGACCGCTCTCGCCCTCGCACGATCGGCGCTCGACGATGCCTGGGCCGCATGGGAGCGGTCTTTCGAGTCGTGGGACGACGCGTACGCGCGTGCGCTCGCCGCGCTCGCGGGAGTCGATGACGGCTACGCCTCTCCTGGCGACAAGACCTTCCTGACATCGCTCGCCGACGCCGACACCCCCGCCGAGGTCGCAGCGATCTGGGATCGCCTGGATGACAAGGCCAAGCAGGCGTACGCGGCGAGGTATCCGGACCTCATCGGCAACCTCGAGGGCGTGCCGTACGCGTACCGGATCGCGGCAAACGTGGTGAACCTCGAGGCGGCGAGCAGGACCGACTGGGGTGATCCTGTCGATGAGCAGATCCAGGTGCTCCTGGGAGAGCTGCGAGCAGGCGGCATGCCTGTCTCCCTGAACCTGTTCGACAAGGCTCAGGGCACGGCGGCGATGCTCTACGTCAACGGAGTCAGCTACGAACCGGGATCGTCGAAGGATCCGCTGGCGGGGGTCACGAATCTCACGGTGCTGCTCGGCGGGATGGACACCCAGGTCACGCACATGGACACCTGGGGCGAGACCGCACGCCAGGTGAACAAGTCGGTCGGGTCCGGAAGCGCGACGATCGTCTGGTTCGGCTACGACACCCCCGACAAGCTGTCTGTGGCGCGCATGGATCAGGCCGTCACCGGCGCGGAATCGCTCACGAGCTTTCTTCGCGGGCTCGATCACGTCGCGCCCGCGAACGCGGTCACGACCGTCGTCGGGCATTCCTATGGCAGCACGACCGCGTTCCTCGCCGTCGGGAGCGCCCCGGACGATCTCGGCGTCGACCGTCTCATCGCCATCGGTTCCGCGGGACTCACGGATCGGGCGCTGGGAGGCGGCGTCGTCGATTATTCGGGCACGGAGATCTACGCGTCGACGTCTCCCGAGGACAACTGGGCACGAAAGGGTCGTTGGGCTCCGGAGAGCCCCTTCTCGTGGGGAACGCACGCCATCGATCCCGGCAGCCTCGACGGTGCGGTGAACTTCGACAGCAACGGTGGCTACCTGCCCAACACCGACGGTTCCGAGCCGTCGGAACGACGTCACGACGGCGAAGAGCTCCTGCAGACCCCCGGCCACGGCACCCACCAGGAGGGTGACTGGTTCCTCGACACCGAGGGATATCCGGGTGGATACCTGGATGACAGGTCCGAGTCGTACGCGAACATCATCGGCATCATCAAGGACGGCCAGTCGGTGACGACGCCCGGAGGGTACGGCAGCGATGATTGGTGGCTGTGGTGAGCCTTCGGAAGCGAGTCTTGAGACGAATGGCGGTCGGCATGGTGCTGGCCTCGATGGGAGCGATCGTGATGACCGGATGCCAGCAGGAGACCGCGCCGACCGGCGATGCCCTGTACGCCGACGCGGAGAAGACGTACTTCGAGTACCGAGGGCTCGTGAACGAGGCGCTGTCGGTCATCTCGACCGGGCCGTGGTCGATCGACCACACGGGTGACTATGGAATGCTGCCGGGGCGTTGCGATCACAACGCCGGCTATCAGTTCGACATGGCCAGGAGCCTGCAGATCGACATCGCCGACCGGGAGCGCTACGCGGATGCCGTGATGAAGCATCTCGAAGCCGCGGGCATGTCCCCGAGCCGAGGAGCGCTCGGATCCGGCGACCGCGAACTCATCCAGGTCAGCGTCGACGATGAAGGAGGGTTCGAGAAGATCCTCTTCACATTCGGCTACGACAGTCGTGTCCTGTTGGACGCGTCCACGACCTGCCGCCCCGGCGACGCCTTCGCACTGGCAGACCTGATCTTCGGCGACGAGCACTTCCTCGGCGACTACCTGCCCGCCGAAGAGTCCCCGACGGATCCGCTCTTCTTCGGCATCACCCCCGGAGAACCGAAGTTGCGCACACCGACCTCGACGCCCACGCCGACCGCATAGGGCGGGCCTGCCGTCGCGGGCGCGAAGGCGTCGCGGGGCGCGCCGCGTCGCCCCAGCCGTCATCCGCCCGTAATGTCGCGCCCCTAGGCTGTGTGCATGGTCGAACGCGCGGACATCGAATGCTGGCTCACCGACATGGACGGCGTGCTCGTGCACGAGAACGACGCCCTGCCCGGCGCCGCCGACCTGCTGGCCGGATGGGAGCGGGACGGGATCCCCTACCTCGTCCTCACGAACAACTCGATCTTCACCGCGCGCGACCTCTCCGCCCGCCTCCGGTCGAGCGGCCTGCACGTGCCGGAGGAGCGGATCTGGACCTCCGCCCTCGCGACCGCCGACTTCCTCAAGCAGCAGCTGCCGGGCGGATCCGCGTTCGTGATCGGCGAGGCCGGGATCCTCACGGCCCTGCACGAGGCGGGCTTCATCATGACGGAGACGGATCCCGACTTCGTCGTGGTCGGCGAGACCCGCAACTACTCGTTCGAGGCGATCACGAAGGCGATCCGCCTCATCGAGGGCGGCGCCCGCTTCATCGTCACGAACCCCGACGCCACCGGCCCCAGCGCCGACGGCCCGATGCCGGCGACCGGCGCGATCGCGGCCCTCATCACGAAGGCCACGGGCAAGGACCCGTACGTGGTCGGCAAGCCGAACCCGATGATGTTCCGCTCGGCGCTCAACAAGATCGGCGCGCATTCGAAGAAGACCGGCATGATCGGCGACCGCATGGACACCGACATCGTCGCCGGCATCGAAGCGGGCCTGCACACCGTGCTCGTGCTCACCGGCATCAGCGACCGCGCCGAGATCGAGAAGTACCCGTTCCGCCCGGATGAGATCGTCGGCGGCGTGATCGACCTGGTCCGGGAGGCGCCGGAGACCGCCGGCCCTTCGGCAGGCTCAGGGACCGGGGCCGCAGGCTCGGGCACCGAGGACTGAGCGTTCCGATGGGCGCACTCGACCAGGGCGTGAGGGTCACCGCGGCGGACGCGGCGACCTGGCGCGCCTGGCTGGCCGAGAACCACGCGACCGCGACCGGCGCCTGGCTGGTGCGGCCTCGTCCGGGCAACGACGACGTGCACGTCGGCTACGAGGAGGCGATCCTGCAGGCGCTGTGCTTCGGCTGGATCGACGGGCCCGTGCGCAGCTTCGACGAGCGCCTCGGCGGCCTGTGGTTCGCGCCGCGGCGCGCGTCCAGCGGCTGGGCCGCCACGAACAAGGCCAGGGTCGCGCTGCTCGAGGAGGCGGGACTGCTCGAGGCCGCGGGCATCCGCGCGATCGAGGTCGCCAAGGCGAACGGCGCCTGGAGCGTGCTGGACGGCCCCGAGGCCGGGATCGAGCCCGACGACCTCACAGCCGCTCTCGATGCCTTCCCCGCCGGCCGCGCGGGATGGGACGCCTTCCCGCCGTCGGCGAAGAAGGTCGGCCTGACGCAGATCGCGATGGCGAAGCGGGCCGAGACCAGGGCCGCGCGGATCGCGAAGATCGTCGCCGATGCGGCGGAGGGGAAGCGACCATGAGCTCGAACCCGATCCTCTGGGTCGCCGCCGTCATCGCGCTCGGCACGCTCGCCGCGTGGATCGTGCAGATCGTGCTCAGCCGGCGCCGCCGCGACGATGGCCGCGGCCCGTGGTGGGAAGGCCCCTGGGACGAGGACGAGCGGGACCGCTGACGCTCGGCCGGCAGCGACCGCTGACGCTCAGCCCCGCGGCAATCGCCGCCCCGGCCGGCGAGCGACCGCTGACGCTCAGCCCGCAGCGACCGCTCGCCCCGGCCGCCGCCGCCCTCAGTCCAGCGTGAGCGACGCGATCCCGGCGACCGGCTCCGGCAGCCGGAGCGGGTCGGATCCAGGCGAGATCGTGCCCAGGATCCGTGGCGCGTCCGCGCCGGTCGCGCCGGGCAGTACGGCGGGCACGCCATGCAGCGTGCACCAGCCGATGAGCGCGAACAGGATCGCCTCCTTGGCGTCGGCGGGAGCGCCGAGCGCGTCGGCCGACACGACCTCGACGCCATCGAGCGCGGCGCGCAGGCCCTCCATGACGACCGGGTTGTGCGCCCCGCCGCCGGAGACGGCGAGGAGGGCCACGCCTCGTGCCGCGATGTCGCGCGCGACCGTCCGCACGGTGAGCTCGGTGAGCGTGCGCACGAGATCGGCGTCGGCGATGCCTCGACCCTGCGCGGCGAGGTGGTCCTGCACGTACGCGAGGTGGAAATGCTCCTTGCCCGTGCTCTTCGGCGCGGGCAGCGCGTAGTACGGGTCGTCCAGGAGCGCGGCGAGGAGGTCCTCGTCCACAAGACCGGCGGCCGCGATCAGTCCGTCGGCGTCGTAGCCGCGCTCGTCGAGCCCTCGATCCTGGATCACCGCGTCGATGAGCGCGTTCGCCGGGCCGATGTCGTAGCCGAGCACCGGGCCGGATCCGACCACAGTCACGTTGGCGATGCCGCCCAGGTTGAGCGCGGCGGCGGCACCGCCCGCGGGCAGGGCGTTCCGCAGCAGGAGGTCGTCGAGGAGCGAGACGAGCGGCGCGCCCTGGCCCCCTGCGGCGATGTCGCGGATCCGCACGTCGGAGACGACGGGTGCGCCCGTGCGCTCCGCGATCCATGCGGGCTGGCCGACCTGCAGCGTGCCGCGCGCGCGACCCTCCTCGATCCAGTGGAAAACCGTCTGCCCGTGCGAGCACACGGCGTCCACGCCGCCCACCGCGTCCGCCGCAGCGGCCGCGGCCTCGGCGAACGCCTGGCCGATCAGGGTGTCGAGCTCGCACACCTCTGCGAGCGTCGTCGCGGCGGGAGGCAGCGCCGCCACGAGGCGGGCCCGCAGCTCGGGCGCGTACGGGGTCTCGGCCGTGTGCAGCACGGTCCCCCGCAGCAACGCGCCGTGCGCCTGAATGCCCTCGACGCGGAACTCCACGACGGCGGCGTCGATCCCGTCATGGGACGTGCCGGACTGCAGACCGAGGACGCGCATGACTACCGCAGCACGAGCGCCGCGGCGCCGATGAGCGGCCCCTCGTCGCCGAGCCCGGAGCGCACGACGCGTGTGCGGCGGGAGTAGTCGTGCTGCGCGGTCTCGGTGAGCGCGGCCTGCACGAGGTCGATGTAGTCGTCGGCGACGCGGGAGAAGCCGCCGCCGATCGCGACGACCTCCAGGTCCACGAGCGTCGAGGCGTCGGCGAGCGCCGCGCCCACCGTGCGGGCCGAGCGCTCGATCGCGGCGCGCGCGATCGCATCGCCCGCCTTCGCGTCACGGGCCAGGTCCTCGCCCTGCTGCCCTGTCCATCCCTGCGTGCGGGCCCAGGCCACGCTCGCGGGGCCGGAGGCGACCTGCTCGACCGTGAGGTCCGGCGTCGCGTGCACCTGGCCGAGATGGCCGGCATTGCCCGAGGATCCTGGCAGGTAGCGGCCGTCCACGACGAACCCGCCGCCGACGCCGGTCGACACCACGATCGAGAGCGACGCCGCGGCGCCCCGCGTGGCGCCGTATCGCGCCTCGGCGAGAGCGAGGCAGCCGCCGTCGTGAGCGAGCACCGTCTCGACCGGCGCCCCGTGCTCCGCCTCGGCGGCGGACCGCACGGCGTCGCGCAGCCCGAAACCGTGCGCACCGGGCATGTTCACCGGCACGATCGCACCCTGCTCGCGGTCCACAGGTCCGGCGCTGCCGATGCCGGCGCCGACGAGCTCGTCCTCGGGGGCGCGTCCGGCGAGCGCATGGGCGACGACCTCGCCGATCGCCGTGCGCAGCGAGTCCAAGGTCGCATCGGGACCCGTCGCGCGACGGCTGCGCGTGCCGTCGACGACCGTCCCGTCAGCGCGCACCAGGGCGGCCTCGAGCTTGGTCCCGCCCACGTCGACGGCGAGCGCGACCCGACGGTCTTCCGTTGCGGATCCGGTCATGCGGCACTCCTCACATCGGGGACGGATGCACGATCGAGAGCCGGACGCACGACGGAATCCTGGATCCGGTCGTGCAGGCGTCGCGGCGTCGTGCAGACGTCCCGGGACGAAACGGTCACTGCGGGTCGAGCCCGAGGTCTTCGAGGTCGATCGCGGCGAGCCACTGCAGGCCCGCGGCCTCGATCGCGGCCTGTGCACCGGTCTTGCGGTCGACGATGGAGATCACGGCGACCGGCTCGGCGCCGGCGGCGCGCAGCACCTCGACGGCCTTGAGCGGGGATCCGCCCGTGGTCGACGTGTCCTCGACGACCACCACGCGCTTGCCCGTGACGTCGGCGCCCTCGATCTGACGTCCGCGACCGTGATCCTTGGGCTCCTTGCGCACCACGAAGGCGTCGACCGGGGATCCGGCGCGCACGGACTCGTGCATGACGGCGTTCGCGATCGGATCGGCACCCAGGGTCAGACCGCCGACGGCGGCGATGCCGTCGAGGCCCTGCATGAGGTCGAGCACGATGCGCCCGATCGCGGGCGCGGCCCTGTGATCGAGCGTGAGCCGGCGCATGTCGACGTAGTAGGTCGCCTGTTTGCCGCTGGCCAGAATGAAGTCTCCGTGGAACACCGCCTCGTCCTTGATCAGGGCGATGAGGGCCTGGCGGTCGGCTTCGAGTTCGGGGGTGCTGAGCGTCACGGCTCAAGTCTAGGAGCGTGCGCGGGCGTGAGCGAAGCGCCCTCCTCTCGCTCACGTCGCAGAAACTACCGTTCTGAGCGCCGAAGAGCGGCATCTTCTGCGACGGGAGCGGTCATCGGATCCGGATCCGGGCGCCGGACAGTCCGGATCCGCACGCCGGATGGATCGGATCCGCGCTGGTCGCGTCCGGCCTGACGGTGCGAGGATGGGCCGTGGTCGCCACGGCGCCGCGAACGACGCGACGCAAGCGGCCGCGACTGGAGGTCCCGCATGCTCGATGTCGACACCTACGCCGCCCTCGCCCGGCTGAAGCCGGTGCCTCCGCTGGAGCTCTCCAGCCCCGACTTCGATGCGGACGGGCCGCTGCCGGTCTGGGCGTGGTCGGAGTCCCGCGGCGGGGACGACCGCTCCCCTGCGCTCGTGTGGGGCGAGCCGCCGGCCGGCACGAAGAGCTTCGCCCTCTCGGTCTACGACCCTGACGCGCCGACCGGATCCGGCTTCTGGCACTGGGCCGTCGCGAACATCCCCGCCGACGTGCGCTCGCTGCCCGCGGGCGCGGGCGACGGCGAACCCGGATCCCTCCCGGCCCAGGCGATCACCGTGCCGAACGAAGCCAGGCTGCCGCGCTACATCGGCGCCGCTCCGCCCGCCGGCACCGGGGTGCACCGCTACGTCATCACCGTCGATGCGCTCGACATCGAGGAGATCGACCTGGACGGCGACGAGACGCCCGCCTATCTCGGCTTCAACCGGCACTTCCACGTGCTGGCGCGCGGGATCCTGGTCGGGACGGCGGACCCCTCCGAGCGTTGATCCGACCGGATGGGATACCAATCCTCAACCCATTTCTTTCAACAGGTGGAACTTAAGATTCACATTGTGGTAATCTCCTCGCGAAGGTAATCTCGGCATCGAGATAAATCACGCCGAGGGAGACGCCGATGTCCACGCACCGACAGACCGTCACGATCACGTACGAGACGGCCGCCCGCGCCGTGGCCCTCGCCCTCGAGATCGGCGCAGAACGCGGCCTGCCCACCGTGGCCTCCGTCGCGGATCCGTCGATGACGCTCATCGCCTACGGCATGGCCGACGGCTCGACCCCGCACAGCGCCGACACGTCGCAGCGCAAGGCGAAGAGCAGCGCGTCGATCCGCCGCCGCACCGGCCAGATCGCCGAGACGCTCTCCGCGGCCCTGCCCCTCGGCACGGGCGGCACCATGACCACGATCGACGGGGGCGTGCCGATCTTCTTCGGCGAGCACCACGTCGGCGGCCTCGGCATCGCCGGAGGCCCTCCCGCGCTCGACGCGGAGATCGCCCTGGAGACCCTCAAGCGCCTCGGCGCCCGCACCGAAGGAATGGAACTATGACCTCGTACCTCTCTCGCGCAGACCTGTCGGTCGCCGCGCCGATCGTCGAGTTCGCTGAAGCGTCGCTTGCCGATTCCGGTCGCGACGCCACGGCGTTCTGGGCGGGCGTGAGCGAGATCGTGCACGACCTGGTGCCGCGCAACGCCGCGCTGCTCGCCCGGCGCGATGAGCTGCAGCAGCAGATCGACGAGTTCCACCGCCAGAACCCCGGGCAGCCGGATCCGGCCGCCTACCGCGCCTTCCTCACCGAGATCGGCTACCTGGTCCCGGTTCCGGAGCAGGTCTCGGTGACCACCGAGAACGTCGACCCCGAGATCGCCACGATGGCGGGCCCCCAGCTCGTCGTCCCGCTGCTGAACGCCCGCTTCGCCCTGAACGCCGCGAACGCCCGCTGGGGATCGCTGTACGACGCGCTCTACGGCACCGACGCGATCGAGCGCACGGGCGAGCTCGCCCCCGGCTCCGAGTTCAACCCGGCCCGCGCCGCCGCCGTCGTCTCCTTCGGGCGCGAGCTTCTCGACGAGATCGCTCCGCTGGCCGAGGGCTCGCACCGCGATGCCACGGGCTACCGTGTCGACGCCGACGGCCTCGTCGTCTCGACCGCGTCCGGCGACCGCCGCCTGGCGGATCCGGCGCGCTTCGTCGGCTACACGGGCGGCGCCGAGTCGCCGGCCACCGTGCTGCTCGTGCAGAACGGCCTGCACGCCGAGATCCTGGTGGACCGCACCGGAGCCATCGGCCGCACCGACGCGGCAGGCGTGCAGGACATCATCCTCGAGTCCGCGCTCACCGCGATCCTCGACCTGGAGGACTCGGTCGCCGCGGTCGACGGCGACGACAAGGCGCTCGGATACCGCAACTGGCGCGGCTTCATGGACGGCACCCTCACCGAGTCCGTCACCAAGGGCGGCAAGACGTTCACCCGCTCGCTGGCCGCCGACCGCGTGTACCGCACGGCCGACGGCGGCGAGATCGCCCTCCCGGGCCGTGCCGTGCTGTTCGTCCGCAACGTCGGCCACCTCATGCGCACCCCCGCGGTGCTGGACCGCCACGGCGACGAGGTGTTCGAGGGCATCCTCGACGCGATCATGACCGCGCTCGGATCCCTTCCCGAGCTCGAGGGCGCGAACAAGGGCACCAACTCGCGCACCGGATCCATGTACATCGTGAAGCCGAAGATGCACGGGCCGGAGGAGGTCGCGTTCGCCGCCGAGCTGTTCGACCGCGTCGAGCAGCTCCTGGGCCTCCCCGCCGGCACCATGAAGGTCGGCATCATGGACGAGGAGCGCCGCACCTCGGCGAACCTCGCCGCGTCGATCGCCGCCGCGAGCGACCGCGTGGTCTTCATCAACACGGGATTCCTCGACCGCACGGGCGACGAGATCCACACCTCGCTGCACGCCGGCCCGTTCCTGCCGAAGGCCGGGATCAAGGCGCAGCCGTTCATGCAGGCGTACGAGGACCGCAACGTCGCGATCGGCGTCGCGAGCGGCCTGAGCGGACGCGCCCAGATCGGCAAGGGCATGTGGGCGGAGCCCGACCTCATGCACGACATGCTGGAGAAGAAGATCGCGCACCCGCGCGCGGGAGCCTCGACCGCCTGGGTGCCGTCGCCCACCGCCGCGACCCTGCACGCCCTGCACTACCACCAGGTCGACGCGTTCGCCGCGCGCGCTGCGCTGCCTGCGGTCTCGGACGAGGCGCTGGACCGCCTGCTGGTGCCGCCGCTCGCCCCCGAGGGCTCGCTGACGCCCGAGATCGTCGCGACCGAGGTGGACAACAACGTGCAGTCGATCCTCGGCTATGTGGTGCGCTGGATCGACCAGGGCATCGGCGTCTCGAAGGTGCCGGACATCCACGACGTCGGCCTCATGGAGGACCGCGCCACGCTGCGCATCTCGAGCCAGCTGCTGGCCAACTGGCTGCGGCACGGCGTGATCACCGAGGCGCAGATCGACGACAGCCTGCGCCGCCTGGCCGTGGTCGTCGACGCGCAGAACGCGGGCGACGCGAACTACGAGCCGCTCGCATTCGCGGAGGGATCCGCCCCCGGCATCGCGTTCACCGCCGCCCGACGCCTCATCACCGAGGGCGCCGCGCAGCCGAGCGGCTACACCGAGCCGCTGCTGCACGGCCTGCGTCGCGAGAAGAAGGCCGAGCAGCTCGCCCGCGTCTGACCCTCCCCCGCATCTGGCCCTCCTACTTCTTCCACTTCCGAGTCGTCCCCCTGAGCGGACCCCATGGGGTGCGCTCATGGGGACGACTCGATGATGGGGGCGCTCGGAGAGGGGCGTCAGGCCTGGGCGTGGGCGTAGGTCGCGCGCCAGACCTGCAGGAAGCGCTCCGGATCCATCGCGCCGGCCCGATAGTCCTCGCTCGCCTGCTGCATGGCGTCGGCGAGCGCGTCGAGGCGGCGCTGCGCCTCGCGATCCGCGGTGTCGGGCCGGAGTCCCGAGGTGCACGACGCGACCCGCGCCGCGTCGTGCCGCACGGCGCGGGTGCTCCGCGCCAGGACGATGCCGGCCGCGATCGCGACCGCAGCGATCACCACGAGCGCGATCAGCGGGGAGACTCCCGCGGCCGCGAACCCGATCCAGGTGAGCAGCGCACCCCCGGCGACGACCGTACCGAACATGCGGGACAGCTCCGCCCAGCGCCGGTCGCTCTCCGATGCGTCCGGCGAGTAGATGACGAGCTCGCTCGAGACGACGCCGTACCGGCTGACCGAGCGCGACAGATGGCCCCAGTGCGGGCGGGGCCGGCGCGCGACCGCCGCCGGATGCCGGTGCTCCGAGGGCGTGAACCGCTGTTCCATGACCATGGATCCACCCTGCGCCGCCGTCCGCAGCCCGGATCGAGTCCCTACGGAACGCAAACGGGTGCGGCCCGGATCCCTGCGCTTCCCGTACGGGACCGTTACAGGAGGACGGCCGGCAGCAGCATCGTCCCGCGACCGGCGATGTCCCCGCCCGCCCGTAGGCTGGATCCATGCGCCTGGCCACCTGGAACGTCAACTCCATCCGCACCCGCGTCGCCCGCACCGTCGAGTTCGCCGTGCGCGAGGACATCGACGTGCTCGCGATGCAGGAGATCAAGTGCAAGCCGGAGCAGTTCCCGTATGCACCCTTCGAGGAGGCCGGTTACCACGTCGAGGTGCACGGCCTGAACCAGTGGAATGGCGTCGCGATCGCTAGCCGTGAGCCGATGACCGACGTGCGCACGTCCTTCGACGGGATGCCGGGCTTCGCCAAGGGCCACGAGGGCCCCGATGCGCCGCTCGAGGCCAGGGCGCTCGGCGCGATCGTGAACGGCGTCCGCGTCTGGAGCCTGTACGTGCCCAATGGCCGCTCGCTCGACGACCCGCACCTCGCGTACAAGCTGCACTGGCTCGACGCGCTGCGTACCTCGACCTCGGCCGAGCTCGCCGCGACTCCCGGACTGCCCCTCGCGCTCGTCGGAGACTTCAACATCATCCCCTTCGACCACGACAACGGGGATCCGGACATCGTCGTCGGACGCTCCACGCACGTCTCCCCCGAGGAGCGCGCGGCCTTCTTCGCACTGGAGTCGGCGGGCGTGCACGACGTCGTGCGACCGCTGCTGCCCGAGGGCTACACGTACTGGGACTACCAGCGGCTCAAGTTCCCGCGCAACGAGGGCATCCGGATCGACTTCGTGCTGGGGTCCTCTGCCCTCGCCGATGCCGTCAAGGGCGCTTCGATCCATCGCGAGGAGCGCAAGGGCGAGCAGCCCAGCGACCATGTGCCGGTGGTCGTCGACCTCGAGCTCGGTGGCGCCGAGGACGACGGCGACATGCCGATGATCTTCGCCTGATGAGCACGATCACGGATCCCGCTCCGGGACCCCTCCCCCGGTCCCTGAGCGAGGAGCGCAGCGACGAGACGAAGGGCGCCGCGGTCGATGGAAACCCGGTCACCCGCCCCCGGATCCGCCTGATCGCGACGGATCTCGACGGCACCCTGCTGGATCCCGCGAGCCGCGTGAGCGCGCGCACGCGCGCCGCCCTCGATGCCGCCCGCGCCGCCGGGATCGTCGTGGTGCCGGTGACCGCGCGGCAGCCGATCGGCCTGCGCGCGGTCGCCGCTGACGCGGGCTTCGACGGCTGGGCACTGTGCGGCAACGGGGCGTACGGCGTCCACCTGGACACGCACGAGCAGCTGTTCGCCACGGAGATCGCCGTGTCGGTGCAGCGGCGGATCGCGCACGAGCTGGGCACGCGGATCGACGGTCTGCTGTTCGCGAGCGTGCGCGAGGCCGGTGAGGTCTTCGTCGCCCAGGCAGGCTATGCCGACGTCGCGACGCACGGCGACCACAAGCGGGATCCGGCGTCGATGGGCGCGGTCCCGCTCACCGAGGTGCTGGCCGCGCCGAGTCTGAAGCTCGTGATCCGGCACGCCGTCGTCACCCCTGCCGAGATCTTCGACGCTCTGGGCACCCTGGACCAGAGCGGCTTCGAGGCTACGCTGTCCGGCGCGCCGTTCGTCGAAGTCATGGCGGAGGGCGTCACCAAGGCCACCGGGCTCGCGCACCTGTGCGACAGGCTCGGCATCGACCGCAGCGAGGTCCTCGCTTTCGGCGACGCGCTCAACGACGTCGAGATGCTGCGCTGGGCGGGCCGGGGCGTCGCGATGGCGAACGCCGAGCCCGAGGCCCTCGCCGCCGCGGACGAGGTCGCCCCCTCGAACGCCGAGGACGGCGTCGCGGTCATGATCGAGCGGGTGCTCGCGGGCTGAACGACGGCGGGGCCGGGGGCGAACCCCGGCCCCGCCGCCTGTCATGTCAGGCCCTGCGGCGGATGCGGATCACCGCGAGGCCGAGGAGCAGCATCAGCGCGCCGCCCAGCAGCGCCGCGCTAGGGATCTCCGCGCCGGTCGCCGCGAGCTGCGCGGTGCCGGATCCGGAGGCGGATGCCGTCGTGGAGCCTGAGCCCTGCCCCGCGCTACCGGGATCCGTCACAGGTCCGCCTGGCCCGGGCACGGTGAGGGACACACTCCCGGCGACGAATGAGTAGGCCCCCGTGAGCGTGATCTCGTGAGTGCCCGCAGCGGTGTCAGTCGGAAGAGTGACCGTGGTGACCACAGCCCCGCTCTCGTCGGCCTTGACGGAGGCCAACTCCACCGGCGTGGAGTGCAGCACGATGCTGACGGGCTCCCCCGGCACGAAGCCGGATCCGCTCACGGTGAGGGTGTCCCCCGGCCGCGCCGACGTGCTGGAAAGCGAGACGGCGGCAGGGATCGACGCCAGATCGAAGTCGATTCCGGTGACATCGCTCGCTCCGAGGACGACCGGAGTCGATTCAGCCTCGGAGGTCGCGTGCGAATAGTACTGCCGTGCGTAAGTGTGCTCCTGGAGCTCGGCGCCCTGAGCCACGAGGGTGTAGGTGCCGGCAGGGACCTTGATGCTGTAGCTGCCGTCCTGGTGCGCGTACCCCATGCCGACCTGCTTCCCGCCCGCCCAGGCGACGATCGCGATGCTGGGCTCGGGTCCACTGCCGAGGCCCGGCACCCCATCGAGGCTGACCGTGCCCCGGATGAACAGCGCCTGGTCGAGGTCGGCATCCACGCCGGTCGCGTCGTGACCGGAACTGACGGTCACCGGCGTCGCATCCGCAATGGTCTGCGCGTTCTGCCAGTACTCCGTGAGCAGGCTCTCGCCGTACGGCCGGAACTGCACGGCGTAGGTGCCCTCAGCGACCTGCAGGCTGTACGAGCCGTCGCTTTCGATCGAGGCCGAGAACCACCCTGCGGAACCGCTCGCGGTCACGGAGCCGCTCACGGGACTCCCGTCCGACGCCGCGACAACGTGACCGCTGATCGTCGCGCCGGCTGCCAGAGCCGCATCCATGCCGGTCGTCCCGTAGTCCGCCTGCACCGCCGCCTGCCGGTATTGCGGCAGCAGCAGACCGGCCGGATCGGTGAATCGGAGCTGGTACGCCCCTGGCGCCATGCCCGACAGGCGGTACGTGCCCGCGTCGTCCGTCGTCGCCAGGTACTGACCGTTGGCCAAACTGCTGGCGCTCACTTGGATGCCGGCGAGGGGGGATCCGTCCGCCGCCCGCGTCACGGTGCCGCTGATCGAACCTGCAGAGACCAGAGCGACATCGACACCGGTGACGGCCTGATCGGCCACGACCTCCACCGGGGTGGAGGCAGCGGAGCTCCTCGTACCACCCCACCACTGCATGACGTAGTCGCTCGAGCCCTGAGCGAACGACACGAGGTAGGTCCCCGGTGTGAGCCCGTCGACGGAGAAGGTCCCGTCGGAAGCGGTCGTCGCCGACTCGCCCGCGCTGAAGTCCTGGAGCACCACGTGCACCAGCACGCCCGCCGCCGGCTGTCCATCCGCGGAGCGGGTCACGGTCCCGCTGACGGAACCCGTCCCGGGCGTCGGGTCGGCATTCGCCACCCCTGCTCCGGTGAACATCAGCGCCGCGGCGAGCAGCGCGGTGAGCGCGCCCTTCCAGCCGCGGCGTCCGGACACGCCTGTAGACATCCTGTTCCCCCCATCGGGTCAGCGGCCGCCCTCCATCGGGTCGGACCGGAGCCTGGAGGAACCAGGCGTCGATGCAATCTATCGGCATAGGGTTCTCTCAGGAAAGAGGGAATTCCTGCCACCTGATGCGGACATGGGAACAGCCGCATCCCCAGAGTGCGGCTGTTCGGGTCAACGTCCCCGCGCGTTACGGATGACTGTAGTTTCGCGGCGCTCCGCCAGCTAGGCGGAGCCGCGATATTCCGGTCACGAATCCGACACGGCGCAACGCCCGCGCCCGGCGCCGGCGCACGTCGTCACATCGTCACATCGTGCCGGTGGTGGGCTCACCCGGCAGCGGCGCGTAGCGCAGCAAGAGCGTGCTGGCATCGCCCGATTCGGCGTGGACGAGCTGCATGTTCGCGGGGCGGGCGCCGTCGGGGAACACCTTCTTGCCCTGGCCGAGCACGATCGGGTACACCCACAGCTGCAGCTCGTCGTAGAGCTGCTCGGCGAGCAGTGTCTGCACGAAGTCGACGCTCCCGATCACGTGCACGTCCCGGTGGTTCTCGCGCATCGCGGCGATCTCCGCGGGCAGGTCCGCTCCGACCCTGCTGCTGCCCTGCCAGTCGAGCTCGATCCCGGCGTCGCGGGACGCCACGTACTTCGGCACGCGGTTGAAGAGCTCCCCGATGAAGCCCTCCGGTCCGGTGGTGTGCTCCGGCCAGTAGCCGGCGAAGATGTCATAGGTGCGCCGCCCCAGCAGCAGCGCGTCGAGGGTCTCCATGCCCTCGGTCACGCTGCGCATGACCGCCTCGCTCGGCAGCGTCGCCTGCCAGCCGCCGAAGCGGAAGCCGTCGCTCGTGTCCTCCTCCGGCCCTCCCGGGGCCTGGGCCACGCCGTCGAGCGTCGTGAACAGGTCGATGATGATGCGTCCGGTCATGATGTGCTCCTTCGTGGTCGGGCCCTTCGACTGGCTCAGGGACCGACGGTTGGCTGTGCCTGCTCCCTCGGGCGACGCTACGCCGCGAGGGGGGCGATGCGGAAGGTCTGGGCGAAGTCCTTCAGGATCCGCTCGTCGCCGCGGACGACCGCGACCAGATCCCGGGCGATCGCCTCCGCCGGAGTGACATCCCCGGCGATGAGATGCCGGATGCCGGGACCGGCGACGATGACCGCCTCCGGATCGCCGAGGGGCACCGCTCCGCCGACGGGCGGAGCGGGCGGGGCGAGCTGCACGACCGCGAGCACGCCGTCGTGGACGATCGCCCGCAGCGCGACGGCGCCGACGTGCAGCTCCACATCCAGCGGCGTTGCACGCTCGGCGCGGAACGCGGTGCGCAGCGCCATCGTGAGCGAGTCGGGTGTGACGACATCGCCCTCGTCCGGCTCCCCCATGGCCTGGAAGCCCCAGCGCCCGAGCGCGAGCATCACCGGTTCGAGCGCGCGGCCGTACGGCGTGAGCTCGTAGACGAGACCGCATCCGTGCAGCGGCACCCGGCGCACGACCCCGCCCTCCTGCAGCTCCTTGAGCCGGGTGGACAGGATGTTCGTCGGGATGCGCGGAAGCCCCACCTTGAGATCCGTGTAGCGGCGCGGTCCGACGAGCAGATCGCGCACGATGAGCAGCGCCCAGCGCTCGCCGATCAGCTCGACGGCCGTGGTGACGCCGCAGTACTGGCCGTAGCTTCGTGCGGCCATGTCAGCACCCGCCCTGCATCAGGAGGTCACGTCACTCGCCGCGGCCACCGGCGCCTCGGCCCCCTGCTCTCCCGCCGGCACCATGTAGAGGAATCCGAGCGAGTTGCCGTCGGGGTCGTCCAGGTCGCGCGAGTACATGAATCCGTAGTCCTGCGCGGGCTGGGGCTCGGTGCCGCCCGCGGCGAGCCCCTTGGCGATCGCGGCATCGACCTCCTCCCGGGAGCCGAGGGCGAACGACGCGGACGTCTGCAGCGAGACCTTCGGATCCACGATCGGCTTCTCGGTGAAGGTCGCGAAGAACTCCCGCGTGATCATCATGAAGTAGACGTTGTCATCCCAGACGACGCAGACCCCGTTCTCGTCGGACATCTCCGGGTTGATCGCGCAGCCGAGCGCCGTATAGAAGGCCTTGGTGCGCTCGAGGTCGGTGACGGGCAGGCTGATGAAGACGTTCGTCATGCTGGCTCCTCTGTCGGTGGGCCCTCCTTCGGGTCCGTTGTCATTAGCTTGCTTTTAACAAGCACGCTTGTCAAGAGCAAGCAAGTCCGCCGTGCGGGGGATGCTCTCCGGCGACGCCCGCCCTACGGTGGAGGGATGCCGCCGTTCACCCGCACCCCGACCTCGCGCGAACTGCGGCAGGACGTGCTCCTGGCCGGCGTCGTGCTCGTGGGCGGGATCCTGAGCGCCGCCCTGTCATCGATCGCGAAGGTCTACGGCACGGCGCAGGCCGAGCTGTGGACCGCGATCCCGTACGTCGTCGTCATCTCCGCGGCGCTCGCGGTGCGGAGGAGATGGCCCGCCGCGGTCGCCGTCGTGGTGTCGCTCGCCTTCGTGGTGGCGACCTCGCTGCACGTCCCCGAGATCTACGCCGGCAACATCGCGATGTTCATCGGCCTCTACACGGTGGGCGCCTGGATGAACGCGCGCCGCCGGGCGTTCCTGGTGCGCGCGGGGATCATCGTCGTGATGGCCGTGTGGCTCGTCATCGAGATGTACCGGCAGGCGATCGATCAAGCGCACAAGGCCGATGTCGTGGCCGGGATGTTCTCACCGCTCGTGGCGTTCCTCATGCTGCAGGTGCTGCTGAACGTGCTGTACTTCGGCGGGGCCTACTATTTCGGCGAACGCAGCTGGGCCGCCGCCCGTCAGCGCGCGGCACTCGAGCAGCGCACCGCCGAGCTCGAGCACGAACGGGCGCTCAGCGCCGCCCAGGCGGTTGCGCTGGACCGCGTGCGCATCGCTCGCGAACTGCACGACGTGGTCGCGCACCACGTCTCGGTCATGGGCGTGCAGGCGGGCGCCGCGCGCATGATGATCCCGCAGGATCCGCAGGCCGCCACCGCGATCGTCGCCGGCATCGAGGCCTCGGCCCGCGACGCCATCCGCGACTTCCATCAGCTCCTCGACACGCTGCGCGCCCCCGGCGACAGCGACGACGGCTCCTCGACCGTCGGGATCGACGACATCGCGGAGCTCGCCGCGGCGTCGACCGCGGCGGGCCTGCCCACGCGACTGCAGGTGGTCGGCGAGGCCGTGCCGGTGCCGCGCGTGACCGCGGTCAACCTCTACCGGATCGCCCAGGAGTCGCTCACGAACGCCCGCCGTCACGCCGGCCCCGACGCCGTCGCGGATGTGAGGATCCGCTACGAGCAGGGCTCCGTCGAGCTCGAGGTCGTGAACACGGGGCGGGTGGTCACGGGGCTCCGTCCCGGTCTCGGCCAGCTCGGCATGCGCGAGCGGGCGACCGCGTCCGGCGGGTCGATCGAGCTCGTGGCCCGTCCGGCCGGCGGATTCCGGGTGCGGGCGACGCTGCCCGTGGCCGCGACGCCAGCCGGCGGCGCCGTGGTGGAGTCGGCACGCGGTGCGCTGAGCGACCGGAGGAAGGCGAAGTGAGCGCTCCGACCCGCGTGCTGATCGTCGACGACCACGCCATGCTCCGGGCGGGCTTCCGCACGATCCTCGATCTGCAGCCCGACATCGAAGTCGTCGGCGAGGCCGGCACCGGATCCGAGGCCGTGGATCTCGCCGGATCCGTGCTGCCCGACGTGATCACGATGGATGTGCAGATGCCCGACATGGACGGGCTCGAAGCGACCCGGCGGATCAGGGCCGACGGGCGGATCCACGCATCGATCGCGATCGTGACGACCTTCGACCGCGACGACTACCTGTTCGACGCGCTGGACGCCGGCGCGAGCGGCTTCCTGCTGAAGAACGCCGGCCCCGAGGAGCTCGTCGCGGCCGTTCGCGCCCTGGCCGCCGGCGACGGCATGCTCGCGCCCGAGGTGACCCGCCGGGTGCTGCAGCGGTTCGCGACGCGGACGGCCGAGGCGGCCGGGATCCCGGGCCCCGAGCGGCACTCGACCACGGCGACCGGATCCACCGCCCTCCCGAGTGCGGCACTGCCCGAGCCGCTCACCGACCGGGAGGCCGAGGTGCTGCGGCTGGTCGCCGAGGCCTGGAGCAACGCCGAGATCGCGGCCGAGCTGTTCATCGGCGAGGCGACCGTGAAGACGCACGTGTCGCGCATCCTGCAGAAGCTCGGCGCCCGCGACCGCGTGCAGGCGGTGGTGCTGGCGCACCGGCTGGGCCTGGCGTAGTCGCGCCGCGTCGGTTCCGCGTCGGTTCCGCGTCGGCTTTCGCAGGACGTGTGCCACTCTGCAGGCGGATCCCGCTGTCTCCGTCCTGCGGAGTTGCACGCGTCCTGCAGAGTGGGCCGGCGCGCCCGCGCCCCGCTAGCCTCTCCCCATGTCCGAAACCGCGAGCCCCCCGGCGCCCCGCCGTCGCACGTCGCCGTCCCGACCGATCATGGCCGGGGTCGTCACGGCGCTCGTCGGGTTCACGAGCTCGTTCGCGGTGGTGCTCACCGGCCTCGCCGCGGTCGGCGCGACCCACGCTCAGGCCGCGAGCGGACTGCTCGCGCTCTGTCTCACGATGGGCGTCGCCGGCCTCGTGCTGGCCTGGCGCTATCGCATGCCCATCACCTCGGCCTGGTCGACGCCGGGCGCGGCGCTGCTCGCCGCGTCGGGCTCGATCGAGGGAGGCTGGCCCGCCGCCGTCGGCGCCTTCCTGATCGTCGCCGGTCTCATCCTGCTCACGGCGCTCGTGCCGCAACTCGGATCCCTCATCGCCGCGATCCCGCCGTCGATCGCGCAGGCCATGCTCGCCGGCGTGCTGCTGCCGCTGTGCCTCGCTCCGATCACCGGGCTCGGTAAGAACCCGTGGGCGGTGATCCCTGTGATCCTGACCTGGCTGGTGTTCGCCCGGCTCGCGCCCCGCTGGGCTGTACCGCTGGCGTTCGTCGCGGCGACGGTGGTCATCGTGATCGGGATCGTCACCCGCAGCTCTCCGACGGGTTCTGGAACCGTCCTGGATCCGGCGGCGCTGCTGCCGCACCTCGAGTTCACGATGCCGACGTTCACCGTCGGGGCGCTCGTCGGCATCGCCCTGCCGCTGTTCATCGTGACGATGGCGTCGCAGAACGTGCCCGGCGTGGCTGTGATGCGCAGCTTCGGTTACGAGGTGCCGTGGCGTCCGGCCATGCTCGCGACCGGCATCGGCAGCGCCCTCGGCGCCTCCACCGGCGGACACGCGATCAACCTCGCCGCGATCAGCGCGGCCCTCGCCGCCGCCCCCGACGCGGAGCCGGATCCGAAGCGCCGCTGGATCGCCGGCGTCTCGAGCGGTGCGTCGTACCTGGTGCTGGGCGCGTTCTCGGCCGCGTTCGCCGCGCTCGTGGTGCTCGCCCCCGTCGCGGTGATCCCGGCCGTCGCCGGCCTCGCACTCTTCGGCGCGTTCGGATCCGCCGTGCAGCAGGCCATCGACGACCCCGGCGAGCGCACCCCCGCCGTGGTGACGTTCCTCGTGGCCGCCTCCGGCATGGCGTTCTGGGGCGTCAGCGCCGCGTTCTGGGCGCTCCTCGCCGGCCTGCTCGTCCGCGCCGTCCTGCACCTCGGTCGCCGCTGACCACTCCCCTACTTCCGAGTCGTCCCCGTGAGCGCACGCTATGGCCTCCGCTGACGGGGACGACTCGATAGGTGGGGCACGCCGTCTCCGAGTCGTCCCTGTCAGCGCACGCAATAGCCTCCGCTGAGAGGGACGACTCGAAGAGTGGATCCTTACTCTTGCGCCTATCTCCTTTCAGGCGGATCCTGGAAAGGAGGATGCGTCCGAGGAGGAATCATCATGCCGATCGCCACGATGACGAGCAAGGGCCAGATCACCCTGCCCAAGGAGATGCGCGACGAGCTGAAGCTCGTGGCCGGGTCCAAGGTCATGTTCGTACGGCTGCCCACCGGACAGTACTCCGTGGTGCCGAAGACAGGGAGCATCTCCGCCATCTTCGGGATGCTGCATCGCGAAGGTGCACCAGTTCTGACGATCGAGCAGATGGACGACGCGGTCGCGGAGGCGGTCGCCGAGGATGACGCGCGGACCCGGAGCATCTGACAATGCTGGTTCCGCATGCGATGACCGGCATCGATACCAACGTCATCCTGCGCGCTGCCCTCGATGACGACCCGGTGCAGTCCCGCCTGGCACAAGAGCTGCTCGAGAGTCTGACGCGCGAGGCGCCGGGTTTCGTGACGATGGTCACCCTCGCCGAGGTCTTCTGGATCGTCCGCAGCCGGGAGGGCTTCAGCAAGGACACCGCGCTTGCCCTCATCCGCGGCCTCGTCGAATCCGACGTTCTGGAGTTCGACGACGGCGAGGGGGTCGTGCGGGCGCTCGAAGCCGCCGGCGACGGTGCCGACTTCGCCGACGCGCTGATCGACAGCACCATGGCGCAGTTCGGCGTCACGGAGACCGTGACCTTCGATCGCCGCGCGGCACAGCGTCTCGGATGGCGTCTGCTCGAGGGCTGACTCCGGCCCGCTCCCCCGCGGGGCGGAGCATGCCGACCTCGGACGGGGCTGAGCGACTCAGTCGGTACGCCCGGCCCTGAGTCCGCGCGGCGCACATCGTCAGGCATGCGCAGACCGCTGCCTTCGATCCATCGCACGAAGGACGCCACCGGATCCGCCGTAGGGGGGATGCCGGGGGCGGCGGCGCTGAATACCGTGGAGCGATGACCACAGTGCTCACCCGCACCACGACCACGGGGCTGCTCGAACTCGAGGGCCTCACCAAGAGCTACGGCACGCGGCGCGTGCTCGACGACGTCTCGTTCCGCGTCGAGCCGGGCCGGCTCACGGGCTTCGTCGGCGGCAACGGCGCCGGCAAGACCACCACGATGCGGATCGTGCTGGGGGTGCTCGGCTCGGACGGCGGCACCGTGCGGCTCGGCGGGCACGACGTCGCGGCGACCGACCGGCGCCACTTCGGGTACATGCCGGAGGAGCGCGGCCTGTACCCCAAGATGAAGGTGCTCGAGCAGGTCGCCTACCTCGCGCGGCTGCACGGGTTCGGCAAGTCCGAGGCGACGGCCCGCGGCGAGGCGCTGCTGGCCGAGCTCGGACTCGGCGAGCGGCTGCACGACACGATCGAGTCGCTCTCCCTCGGCAACCAGCAGCGCGCGCAGATCGCCGCCGCGCTCGTGCACGACCCCGAGGTGCTCATCCTCGACGAGCCGTTCTCCGGACTGGATCCGCTCGCGGTCGACGTCGTCGCCGGCGTGCTGCAGGCGCGCGCCGCGCAGGGTGCCGCGATCCTGTTCTCCTCCCATCAGCTCGACGTCGTCGAGCGGCTCTGCGACGACCTCGTCATCATCGCGGGCGGCACGATCCGCGCCTCCGGCTCCCGCGAGCAGCTGCGCGCGCAGCACTCCGCACCGCGCTACGAGCTGGTCTCCGATGCCGACGCCGGATGGATCCGCTCCGAGCCTGGTATCACGGTCGTCGACTTCGAACGAGGGACCGCGGTCTTCGACGCCGCCACTCCCGAAGACGCGCAGCGGGTGCTGCGCACCGCCCTCGGACACGGCGCCGTGCACTCCTTCGCCCCGCAGCATCCGTCCCTCGCCCAGATCTTCAAGGAGGTCATCCAGTGAGCACCCCGACCACTCAGACCGGCGCGCTCTCCGCGTCGAGCGGGATCTTCCTCGTCGCCGAGCGCGAGATCGCATCCAAGCTGCGCAGCAAGGCGTTCCTGATCTCGACCGGCATCCTGCTGCTCATCGCGCTCGCCGGCGTGCTCATCGGCGGGTTCATGAGCAAGAACACGTCGGAGACGAAGATCGCGGTGACCTCGGAGACCGCCCAGGCCGTGCAGGGCCTGCCTGGGCTCGCACCGACCGAGGTCGCCGACGCGACCGCCGCGGAGAAGCTGGTCCGCGACGGCACGGTCGAGGCGGCGCTCATCCCCGCGTCCGGCGACAGCGCGTTCGGCTACGAGATCGTGGCGCTGAAGAGCCCGCCGAACAGCCTGCAGAGCCTGCTGGCGAAGACGCCGAAGGTCACGATCCTCGAACCGGACACGACCAATCCGCTGCTGCGCTACCTCGTCGCGATCGGCTTCGGCGTCGTCTTCCTGATGGCCGCCTCGACGTTCGGCGCGACCATGGCGCAGAGCGTGGTCGAGGAGAAGTCCACGCGCGTGGTCGAGCTGCTGCTCGCCGCGATCCCCGCCCGCGTGCTGCTGGCGGGCAAGGTCATCGGCAATACTGTGCTCGCGATGGCGCAGATTCTGCTGCTCGCGGCGATCGCCGTGGTCGGGCTCATCGTGACCGGACAGAACGGCGTGCTGCAGGGGCTCGGATCGCCGCTCGTGTGGTTCGCGGTGTTCTTCCTGTTCGGCTTCGTGCTGCTGGCCTCGCTGTTCGCCGCGGCCGCGTCCCTCGTGTCGCGCCAGGAGGACATCGGATCCACGACCATGCCGATCACGATGCTCGTGATGGCGCCGTACATCCTCGTGATCATCTTCAACGACAACCCCGTCGTGATGACGATCCTCTCGTACATCCCGTTCTCGGCCCCGGTCGCGATGCCGGTGCGGCTGTTCGTCGGCGAGGCGCAGTGGTGGGAGCCACTGGCGTCGCTGACGATCCTGCTCGCCGCCTGCGTGGCCGCGATCCTCGTGGCGGCGAAGATCTACGAGAACTCCCTGCTCCGCATGGGGGCGCGCGTGAAGCTGTCCGAGGCGCTCGCCGGACGCTGAGGCGCTCGCGCCGGGCCGGGCCGCGTCCACTGACCGCGAGACTCCATCTCCGCGACGAGACCGCAGTTCAGGAGCGCAGTCTCGTCGCCCAGTTGGAGTCTCGCGGTCAATGGGGAGTCGGATCCGGATCCGGATCCCCCCGGGAAACCTGCGTTCTGGGCGTCAGGAATATTCATACGCATGCATTGTTAGCCTCAGGGTGCGGACGATGGGGTCCGGCAGCAGATCCACCGACCCGAAAGGCCTCATCGCCATGAGCACCCCCGCCTCCGACCGCACCGCTGTCACCGACGCCCCGATCCTCGACATCCTCGCCGAGCGCTGGAGCACCCGCATCTTCGACGCCGCCTCGACCATCGACGAGGAGGCCCTGGCCAGCGCGCTCGAGGCCGCCCGCTGGGCGCCGACCGCCGCCAACACGCAGCCGTGGCGCGTGATCGTGGCCCGCCGCGGATCCGAGGAGCACGCCAAGGTCCTCGGCACCCTCGCCGGCTTCAACAGCGCCTGGGCCGGCGACGCCGCGCTGCTCGTGGTGTTCGTGGCCGAGACCACGCGCGACGGCCAGCCCATGACCTGGGCGCTCTACGACACCGGCCAGGCGGCGGCGCACTTCACCGTGCAGGCGCACGCCAACGGCCTCTCCACCCACCAGATGGGCGGATTCGACCGCGACGCGATCTCCGCCGCGTTCGACCTGAGCGCCGACTTCACCCCGATCTCGGTCATGGCCGTCGGCGAGCTGGGCGACATCCGCACCGCCCCCGAGGAGCTGCAGCAGCGCGAGAACGCCCCGCGCGAGCGCCGCCCGATCGCGGACACCCTCCTGATCAACGCCTGATCGGTTCTCTCTACCTCCGAGTCGTCCCCGCCAGCGCACGCCATAGGCTCCGCTGACGGGGACGACTCGCATGTGGGGAGGGTTCCCCGGCGGGGCGCGGGTGCCCCGGGGAGGCAGCGACGCCCGGGTCAGCGCTTGCGGTGCAGGCCCGCGGCGAGCGCGTCTGCGGCGCGCACGAGCGACAGGTGCGAGAACGCCTGCGGGGTGTTGCCGACGTGCCGGCGCCCCACGGGGTCGTACTCCTCGCTCAGCATGCCGACGTCGTTGCGCATCGCGCACAGCCGGTCCATAAGATCCCGCGCCTCGGCCATGCGACCCGTCACCGCGTACTGCTCCACGAGCCAGAACGAGCACGCGAGGAACGCGTTCTCTCCCCCGGGCAGGCCGTCCACGCCGGTGCCCGTGCGATACCGGTTCACGAGGCCGTCGTGGACCAGCGTCTGCTCGATCCGCTCCACGGTCGCGAGCATGCGCGGGTCGTCGGGAGCGCAGTATCCGGTGCGCGGGATGAGCAGCAGCGCCGCATCGACCTCGTCCGTGCCGCGGTGCTGCACGAAATGTCCGTCGCGCACCCCGTGCTCGTCGATCTCCGTGCGCAGCCGGTCGCGCAGGCCGCGCCAGCGCTCCGCGGGGCCGTGCGCGCCGTCCTCCTCGACCGCGCGCACCCCGCGGTCGAACGCCGCCCACAGCATCACCCGGGAGTGGGTGAAGAACTGCGGATCCCCGCGGATCTCCCACATGCCGTTGTCCGGATGGTCCAGCTGCTTCTCGGCGTGCCGCAGCAGCACCCGCTGCAGCGACCAGGACCGCGCCGACTCGCCGAGGCCCGCCCTCCGGGCGGCGGAGAGCGTCACCATCACCTCGCCGAAGACGTCCGCCTGGAACTGCTCGGCGGCGGCGTTGCCCACCCGCACCGGGGCGGATCCGGCATATCCCGGAAGGGATCGCATCTCGCGTTCGAGCAGATCCCGCTCCCCCGCCAGGCCGTACATGATCTGCAGATCGGCCGGATCCCCGGCCACCGCCCGCAGCAGCCAATCGCGCCACGCGCGCGCCTCGTCCGCGAGGCCGTGCGCGAGCAGCGACTCGAGCGTGAGCGCGGCGTCGCGCAGCCAGACATAGCGGTAGTCCCAGTTGCGCGCGCCGCCGAACTCCTCCGGCAGCGAGGTCGTCGCGGCGGCCGCGATCCCGCCGGTCTCGCGATTGGTGAGCGCGCGCAGGAGCAGCAGCGAACGCCGCACGTCATCCTCGTGCGGACCCTCGTGCGCGATGCCGTCGGCCCAGCCGCTCCACCATTCCCCGGTCGCCCGTTCCGCGGCGTCGACGTCGAGCGCTCCGGGAGCCGGACGGTACGACGGGAACCAGGTGAGCGCGAGGTCCGCGCTCTCGCCCGCAGCCACGTCGACCGTGCCGACGTGGCTGTGCCCGTGCGGCTGCAGTTCGGCGCCGCGCACCACGACGGCGTCGGGGCCGGCGGTCGCGGTGAGCTCGGGCGACTCGGGGCTGCCGGTCTGCCGCACCCACGGCAACGCCCTGGCGTAGTCGAACCGGAGCCGCAGCTCCTGCGCGAAGGACACCCGCCCGCTGATCCCGACGACCCGACGGACGATGTCCGTGCGGTCCGCGCCCAGCCCGGCCTTCGCGCCCTCGAGCGATCCCGGATCCTTCGGCAGCAGGATCGGCATCCACTCGCGCACCTCGGCGACGCCGTCCGCGCTTTCCCACCGGGTCACGAGGCAGAAGGTGTCGCCGTCGTAGCGCCGGGACGCGATCGCTTCGGGATCCGCCGGCCGAAGACTCCAGTGCCCCTGCTCGACGCCGCCGAGCAGCGCACCGAACAGCGACGCGGAATCCAGCCGCGGTGCGCAGAACCAGTCGATGCTGCCCGCCCGCGACACGAGGGCCGCGGTGCGCCCGTCGCTGAGCAGTGCGTAGTCCTCGATCGGAGCGGTCTCCATCCTTCGCAGTCTGGCACGAGCCCCGGCGCACGGCGGAGGGCAACGCCCGCCGGGGAAGGATCCGGCCCCGCCGCCGTCCACGCACCCGCGAAAAGGATCCGCCGCCTCCGTGTCGAGAAGATCCAGGCCCCGTCGCAGCGACAGATCAGGGACGCGGAACGTATCGTGGGCGCATGACCACCCCGACGACGCTGCTCATCCTCGGCGCTTCCGGCGACCTCACCTCCCGTCTCCTCCTGCCCGCGATCGCGCAGCTCCTGAAGCGCCAGCCCGATCGGGCTCTGGTCCTGCACGGCGCCGGATCCGACGACTGGTCCGACGAGCGCTGGCAGGAGGCCGTGCGCACCGCGTTCGCGACCGTCGACGCGACGGACCAGATCCCCCGGATCGCCGGGACGACTTACGCGAAGGCGGATGTCACCGACCGCGACGCGCTCGCGGCGCTCATCGAGGGCGTCGAAGGGTCGCTCGTGATCTACTTCGCCCTTCCGCCCGCCGTCGCGGAGATGGCGTGCGAGAGGCTCGTCGACATCCCGCTGCCCGAGGGCACCGTGCTCGCGCTGGAGAAGCCGTTCGGCAGCGACGAGAAGAGCGCTGCCGCCCTCAACGCGCTGGTCACCCGGATCGTGCCGGAGAACCAGGTCTTCCGCGTCGATCACTTCCTCGGGCGCTCCACGATCCTCAACATCATGGGCGTGCGCTTCGCGAACCGGCTCGTCGAGCCCGTCTGGTCCGCCGACCACGTGCAGTCGGTGCTGGTGCGCTACGACGAGTCGCTCGCACTGGAGAACCGCGCGCGCTACTACGACAAGGCCGGCGCCCTCGTCGACATGATCCAGAGCCACCTGCTGCAGGTGCTCGCGATCCTCGCGATGGAGCAGCCGGCGGATCTGGACGAGATCGACCTGCGCGATGCGATGGCTGCAGCCCTCCGCGCGACCCGCATCCTCGGCGACGACCCCGTCGCCTCGACCCGCCGCGCCCGGTACACGGCGGGCACGAGCGACGACCGCTCCGTGCCGTCGTACGCGGACGAGGAGGGCGTGGATCCGGCCCGCGGCGCCGAGACCCTCGCCGAGATCACGTGCGAGGTCGACACCGCGCGCTGGGCGGGCGTGCCCTTCACGCTGCGCAGCGGAAAGGCCCTGGGCGAGCGCTGCGCGGAGATCGTCGTCACGTTCCGGCCCGTACGGCACATCCCCGGCGGGCTCACGGGGATGCCGACGGACGGCGGCGTGCTGCGATTCTCGCTCGGCCCCGACCGGATCGAACTCGAGCTGAACGTGAACGGCGGCGACGATCCGTTCGCCCTGCGCCGCGACGTCCTGTCCACGGGACTGGGCAAGGGCACGCTGCTGGCCTATACCGAGGTGCTCAGCGAGATCCTCGACGGCGACGTCGCACTGTCCGTCCGCGGCGACGCGGCGGAGCAGTGCTGGCGGATCATCCAGCCCGCGCTCGACGCCTGGCGCTCGGGCGCCGTGCCGATGGAGGAGTATCCGGCCGGATCCACCGGCCCGCAGGAATGGCCGACCTCGCAGCACTAAGCCGGTCCCACCACCACCGTTTGGGGCGCACCCCGCCCGTTTGGGGCGCGCCCGGTCACGAATTCCCGGCGGGACGCGCCCCAAAACGACAGAGCACGCCCCGAGATAAACCGCACCCTCGCGGATCGGGCCCCGGCCGCACCCGGCCCCCGAACCCA